>JALUMP010000179.1 GCA_027039745.1 Candidatus Parcubacteria bacterium | reverse complement strand
ACTTTATTTTTATATATTATGCTATTTTATTTTTATGAGATCTTGAACCATATAATCTTGCTGAGAAAACTGTAATTATTTCTAAAACATCTCCTGCCAACTCTTGTTCAAAAGTTTTTTCTTTTTGATTTAAAATTACAACTTCTGTTCCAAATTCTTTTGCAATATTTATCACCAAATCCGATCCAAATCTAAGTAGTCTATCTTTGTGTGTAATAAAAATTTTATCAATTTGATTCGATATAATCATTTTTATAAGCTTTTTTAAACCTTTCTTCCTAAAATTTAATCCAGAGCCAAGGTCTTTTATCTCAATAAAATTAAGTATATTTTGCTTTACGGCATATCCTCTAAGGATTAATGCCTGCCTAGCCAAGTCTGCTTTTTGGTCGTGAGAGCTAACTCGAGAATAACACACAGACACTCTTTTTGTGGCTTTTTCTGGAGTAATAATTTGAATAATTTTTGAAAGTAGATATCGTCGGTGATTTCCGATAGTTCGAATATCTGATTTGAGTTTATTTTCTCTGTCCCAACGACGGAGAGTGCAAACACTCACTCCTAAAAATGTCGAAGCTTCTGAAATTGTAATATATTTCTTCATTTTTATTTCCTATTTTTTAGGAAATTATATCTAATGATCAGGTTTGCATATTTTTAGAGGGTGCTGTTGTCTACCCAACTAGTATTGTAGGTTCCATTGGTGTTGTAATGCCTCATTATGATATTGAAAAATTAGCGAATACAATTGGAATAGATGATGATTTTGTTGCAGCAGGAAAACATAAAGTACCAGTAACTTTATTTAAAAAAATGTCAATAAAAGATAAAGCTTATTTGAAGAAGCAGCTATTGTCTCCAACATATAAAGTTTTTAAAAATTTTGTAAAAATAAATAGAAATCTTACTGACAAACAAATAAATAGTTTAGCAGAAGGAATTATTTATGCTGCATCTATGAAAGTGGTGCAAGGAACATTAATTGATAAGACAGATAGTCTTATTGGAGTAGAAAAAGAATTGAAAAATAAAATTTCAACAAATAAACATGTTGGGATTAAAAAAATTGGATTTGTTGAATATAATTTAAAGGCCAATAAAGGTAAGAGTATTCTAGGATTAGATGTCGATGTGAAAACAGATACATTTTTTCCAAATGTTTTAAAAATGTAAGATAGTTTATATATCTTTCTTAGTTCTCTTCGAAATAGGAGAACGGGAATCACTTGATTCTTCTTAATGCTTAATCTTTTGGTCTTATGATCAGGTTTGATTAGGTTTTATATTTCGGAATGAATTCAACTAAACATATCTTCATATTTTTTCTTTTTTTCATTTACTTTATAATATAATTACCATTCTACTCTTTTGAGTAAAATTTTAAAATGGTTTAAACGGAGAAAAAAATGAAAGAACAAAGTTTCTTAGTCCCAAAAGATAATACTTTAAAAGCAGGTGATGCAACTCATATCCAATTTAGTGTTACCTATCAAAAAGGTGGTGTAAACTGGGGTACAGGGCAAGAAGAAAGTGGAGGATTCTATTTCCATGTATCTTTTTGTTCAATTACTGAGCACAGCACAACAACAACACTGTATGGTGATGATAGTTTTAAATGTCTAATACTTCCAGCAAAAAGAAATAGCCAGAAGAAACAAGAGAAATTATTTGAACATTTTAATACAAATAAGTTACTTGAAAAGATGGCAGAGGGTAAGAAAGAGCTTGCTGATGAAATTTTTGCACAAGCAAAAACTTTTAAATAAGGATATTCTAATGGCAAAACAAAAATATGAAATTTCTGATATTGATGATTATCAAAATCGACTAACAGAAAAACAAAAAAAACTTTTGATTAGACATTGTAATAGATATCAAATAGCACCAGAAATTTGTGCTTGGTATGATGACATGGATGATTTTTATAGTGATTGGGTAGAGCAAATAGGATATACTAAAACAGGAGCAAGAAAATTAATGCAAGATAATAAAGATGAATTTAAAAGATTCTCTGATTCTAGTATAATTAGACTTGCTAAGTAAAAAAAGGAAAAATATGGATAAGTCAAAATTAACAATAAGTGAACTTGTTAAAAAAATCAAAAACAGTTCATTTAGCAAAAATAATTATATGGTAAACATTGATTTAGATGCATTTGTTGATTCAATGGTTTCTTATACCTGGGATGAAAAAGAGCACACAAAGAGAGGTGTTAGACTTCCTTGTGATGATAAAAAATTCAATAAAGATTGGATGGAATATATTACACCAGGATTTCAAAGATCAAATAAAAAATGGAATAAACAGATGAAACAAAGATTTATTGAGAATTTACTTCTTGGTATAAAAGTCGAACTTCTGTTATTTAGAATGAGTGATTATGAAGATGCAAAAATCATTGATGGATTACAAAGAACAACTGCTATTATCGATTTTTTTGATGGAAAAGTAAAACCCTTTGGTTTTTCATACTCTGATTTAAAAGATGATTTAAAAAAGCTTATAGGACACAACCTAACTATTAAAATTTATACTTTTAATGAATGGAAAGAAGTTGGTAAATTCTATATTGATATGAATGAGAACATTACTCATTCAAAAAGTGATATTCAAAAAGCAAAAGATTGGTTTCTTACAGAAAAAAATATCATGCTTTAAAATTAACAAGGAGATAAAAATAATGAATAAAAGATTTCATTGTAAAAAGCAAAGGACATTAGAAAATAAATTTCCAATGAGCCCGTATGTAGCTCTCAGAAAAGGATTTTTTTGCCGTCTTTATATAAAGGCAGATATAATGGCAATCAATATGAAAATTAAGCAAATTGAAGAAAAAATGCAAGAAGATATCTCTTCAAAAATGAAAACTGTATTAGAAAAAATGCTTCAAGCTGAATGGAAAAACAGAGAATTTGTTTCAAGACAAATTAATCAACAAATGTTGGAAAAATAAGGAAATAATAATGGAAATTTATAACGTTTATAGCACTAATGCTTGGGAAGAAAAAAGTTCAAGAGAAGATTGTGGATCTTTTTCAACCATCTTTAAGGCTCGAGGTCAAGTAGAAATGGAAATTTTAGATAAAAAAGAAAAAGTTATCATTGAAAAAGTTGAAATCGACAAGAAAGGTTCAAATGTAAAATTTGAAGTATACAGCTGTGAAAGTGGATTAGAAGAGAAGAATGAAGCATCTAACTTAGAAATTGGAATGTATAGTAGAAATGCTATGCTTGTTGAAAAGTTAAATGAAAAATATGAAGATGAAAAAATTGATTTCTTTGGAAATGATGAATTTGAAGCTTTTTATGGAACAGTAGATTCTTTTCAACTAGATAGTGATAACAGTATTTATGTTACATTAATAGATCAAGATGATATATATTTTGATGTAGATATTAAATATACATCAGTTAACTTATCAGAGTTAAATTAGTTGCACTTTTTGTGCAACATTATCTTTTTCAAGATGTTATACTATAAAAGTTTGAGTTTTTTTAAGAGTAGCAATAGCTTCTCTTTTTCCTGTTTCAGAACCAGCTAATGTATACTTTTCGACGGCAGTTCTAATTATTGTTAAATTTGACATTTTTTCTCCCTTTATTTTTTATTTATTATACAGAATAATTGCTTAAAAATATCTTTTATTTTTGTAAATTAATATCTAAATGCTCAGATAATATTTTTGCAGTACCACCAGATTCATTAAGTTTTAAAATGTCACCAATAACAATAAAAACATCTTTCGCTCTTGAAACACTAACATTTAATAAATTTCTTTTAGCATTAATAAATCTGCTTGATTTGTTTCCAGTAATAACAGTGGAAAGAATAACAACTTCAAATTCAGAACCTTGAAAACTATGAATAGTCCCTATTTTTTTATCCCTTAATGAATGTTTAAGCTGATTGCCAAAAGCATCAATACATTCTTTTGCTTGTCCTCTATAAGGTGTAATAATACCAACATCTTTTGACAAATCATATCCTGCTTTTTCTAATTCTACCAATATTTGTTTAATTTCATCAATTTCATTTTGATTTACATTATTCTTAGAAACAACCCCTGTTACATCAATAGTGACAATATGTTTTCCACCAAAATTTTCAAATTTTTCTTTTCTTATTCCAGTGAGAGGTGGTGTTTTAATTTCCACTTGTGCATAATTATCTTTAATTATATCTTTAAAAATAGCTGCGATAGCAGGCTGACATCTTCTATGCTCATCTAAAATAATAGATCTTCCATTTTTATCCATTACTCCTAATTGACCAGCAGATCTACTAAAAGCAGGAACATACCCAGGACTATACATAGGACCTTCATCGCTCTCATTAAAGTATAACATAATGTTTTCCTCTATGGTGTGTTCAGAGAGGTTAATAATAGGCTCTAATTGATCCTCATCACCTACTATGACCGCTTTCTTTGAATAAAACATAGGAGGAAACAGTGAATGTATTTTCGTCATACCACTTTCATCAGATAATAACAATGAAAAAGGAGGAGTTTTAATTTTATTCCATTTTATCCATTTTCCATCAGCAGTAAAAAATCCATCGCTAAAAGTTTTAATTGTTTTTTGAAAAGATGCAATTGTTGTTGTAAGTAAAGGAAAGGCCATAGAAAGATATAAATATAATTCATCCTCTCTTCCTGCCCATTCAGATCTAATTTCCGAGGAAGAAGAAGCTGTGATCATTTTTTCAAAAGCTTCAACTGCCCTAATAACTTCAACCTTATTCTCAACTTGAATATGTTCATTGTATGTAACAAGCAATTCAAATAGCCTTCTGTTTTTTGCAGCATTTTTAATACGGCATAAATCAGAAATATTTCCATTATGTAAGTCCTTGGCTTGATTTGTGATAACTTTTATTTCAACCAATTCCTTTGTTAAAGTTTCTAAATTATCTTGAGAAGACTGAAGTTCTTCTTTTTGAACAATTAATTCTTCTATTTGTTCAAAACAAATTGTGGGACTAAGGATTAACGGTCTTTCATTTTCTTTATTTGTAATATCATCTT
>JALUMP010000178.1 GCA_027039745.1 Candidatus Parcubacteria bacterium | reverse complement strand
TTCCAGATCAGATTACCAGAATATTTTCTGGTTTTAGAGTATAGTTATTTTTTATAGTTGTGTATTCTTTAAAAAATGTTTTATTGATTTCTCTCAAGTCTTCTTGGCTCTCTCAAAAAAGAAAATATTTATTGTTTTTTTGTATACAAACCTCGTTGTGTAAATACTCTGGTATTGGAATTATTGATGGATCTAAAAGAATAAGTTTATTGTCTAAGTTGTTTTTTGAAAAAAAATTCATCAATATGGGGCCAGCCATACTGTGTCCGACAAAGATAACTTTTTCTGGTTTTTTTTCTCGTTGTAAAAAATCTTCTAGTTTTGTCGTGGTATTTTTTATCGAAAAGTTTGTAGTATTGTTTTCGGTGGAATACTGAAAAAAAATAAAATCATATTTATTTTTTTTGCAATATTTTTTTAGTTTGTGATATATTTTTCCTTCTTCATATTTTGTGAATAAACCAGGGAGTAAAACTATTTTTCTTTTTTTCATATAATAGATTTTAACATATTTAGAGTTTAAAATAGTTTTTTGTTTTTGAAAATTTTTTTGTAAGTCAAAAATTAGAAATTGCTGGTACGGGGATATCCCTTATGCCTGGTGGAAGCGAGCCTGATGAAGATGGATATCCAGATAGTTATGAAGAAAAATAGACTTAACTAAAAAACTTTAAAAACATTCATGATAATGAATGTTTTTTGTTATAATAAAAATATGAAAAAACTTAATATTCCATTAATATTACAAAATCAAAATTCTGTTGATTGTGGTCTGGCTTGTGTGGCTATGATTTTAGATTTTTATAGTAAAAACAAAACCATTTTAGATATACAAAAAGAGATTAGTGTAGGAGAAGATGGTGCATATTTACCTCAACTTGGTCTTTATCTAGTAAAACTTGGTTTTGAAGTAGAAATTATTACTCAAAATCCTTTTTTATTTACTGTTTTGCATAGAAATTTTGATCAACAGGAGATTTTAAGGCATTTTAAAAGTTTATTGAACATAACAAAAAACAAAGATAATATAAAAGCTCTACATTATTTTATAGATTTTATAGAGGCTGGCGGTAGGGTGGTTGTAAAAATACCAACTTTTGAAGATATTAAAAGTAGTTTAGAAAATAATTTTCCTGTGGTAGCTTCTTATACTTCTGTATTTTTAAAATCTAAGGAAAAACCATTTTTTAATTTTCATAATAGTGTTGTAAAAGGTTTTGATAAAGAAAATATTATAATAAATAACCCAGCTGTCGGAGAAGAAGAGTATTTAATTGATGATTTTATGTTTGCTATACATTCTAGTAATTATAGATGTATGGATAATGGAGGGTTATTGATAGTGAAGAAAAGAAAATTATAGTATTTTTATTTTTAAAAATTTTTTTACACATAGCATTGCTATAGCGGAGTTGTGTGTAAGTGGGCAAAAAAGGAAAAGAAAAAAGGAGAGAATATTTTTGCAGGAAGTCGGACTTCCTGTAAAAGAAGATAAAAAATGGGTGAGCGAAAATGCGGAGCATTTTCGCTCTTTGTTTTTTACATAGATAAAGCAAAAATAACTTGTTTTAATTTTTTTGTTTAATATCTTAATGTTGATGTATTTTTACACATAGCGCTGCTATAGCAGAGTTGTGTGTAAAGTTAAAAAGATTAAATTCTTCAGGGAGCAAGGCGCATTGAAGAGGTGTTTTGGGAGGAAGGAGTAGGAAGGAGGAGTAGAGAGTGTTGGTGTAAGTTATTGGAAAATTAAGAAAAGTGTGTGGAAAAGGTGTGGAAAAGTTTAGTGAGGAATTAGAGAGTTTTTTAGAATTAGATTGAGGTTGGTGGTTGTGTTTTGCAGAGTGTTGTTTTTTTGTGTATATTACGGATATATGTGAAAATAATTGGAATAGTAGGTGTTTTTTGTGGGTATTTTGGAATTTTGATTTCCAACAAGTCCGACTGCTACCACCTTTGAAAAGGTGGTAGCAGTCGGACTTGTTGGAAAAAGAGTATGGTTATGGTCGGACTATAGGTATTTCTTTTTTGTTTTTTGGGTAAATTCACCTTGATTTTTTGGGTGAAATGTGTTATGAGTATAGTATATTAGAAAATAATTTTAATATTTGTAAATATGACAAACCGAAACTTAGAGCAAGTGAGCGGGGGGGCAAAAGAACAAAAAAAAGATGAATTATTATTTAAAAAAAAAGCGGTAGAGCTTTATAGAAATGTTGTTGAAAATTTTAAAGATTCAAGATTATTGAGAAATCAAAGAGGTTCTATAAGTGGGACGATTTTAGGGGCAGGAGGTATCTTTACTCTTGCAGCTGCTGGAGTTATGGCTTTGAGTGGAGGTGGAGAAAAAGCTTCAAATGATAATACAGACGTTGTAAACCAACCAAAAACATCAGTTATAGAAAAAGTAGTAAAACACAAAAAAGCAGAAAGAGAAATCTTTGATGGTTCAGGTGATTGTGTAGAAGAAGTTTTAGGGCCTGTAGCAGATACAGTGATTGGGGATAAGATTTCGGAAAAAGAAAATGTTTTTTTAATGGATTTGGATTATGAACTTGAAACTTGTATTGAAAAAAATAAAATCAGTAAAGGTGAAACAATTGTTACTGATCCAGATGTAACAGAAAGAGAAAGAGACATATATGATGCTATTGATGGAAAAGAATGAGTTAGAACATATTTCCCATAAAATATATTTACATTCTTGAAATATTGAGATTAAATATAAAACTTAAATTAAAAATTTAGGTTTTATATTATTATAGTAGCTTTTTTTAAAAAGAATAGTTAATCTTTTTTGGTTGGACAACTGATTTGAGTAAAAGGAATAATTTTTAAAAGGTATTGGCCTCCTTTTTTGTCTTCTTTGTTGTTTGAGCCTTTTTTGTTTTTATTTTTATCTTTTTTATCCTTTTTTTTGAATAAATTTGAGGCTTTGTTTTTGATCCATTTTCATGTGCCATTTTCTTTGATATCGGCTATGGTTTGAGAGGCTGCTATGTTGATTTTGTCTAACATTGTGGTTTTTTGGCAGGCTTTGTCTCCATAGGCTTCCATAGCTAAGTTGTATCCAGGAGAGTCTTTATAGAGGGATTTTCACTGGGCTTTTATTTGGTTCTTTACTTTATTACAAGCATCTTGGCTTACAAATAATTGAGTTTTGACGCTGGTTTCTGTTGGGCGGTAGATGATGTATCATCCATCTTGATGAGTAAAGTCCATAGTAGGATCTAAAATAGTTTTGACACCACCGATAAGCATACCAACAGGGCCTAGATAGTCTATAAAACTTCTGTGTTTGGCGTTTTGAACTGCAGACTCAATTAAAGAAGGTTTGATATATCAACATCTACATTTTGAATCATATAGGTTGGAGTTTTGGTCTAAGCCACGGATTCTGTCTGAGTTTCGACAAGAAGCGGCGTTTTTTGCGGTGTTTTCTCTGTCTCCGACTACTCCACTATTTTTTTGATATTCAAGAATGTAGCCTTGTTCGGCGAGAGAGTAGGCTGTTTCTAGATCCATTTTGGAGTTGTAGACTTGTTGGATTTCTGTTAGTTGGCTTGTGGCGATAGGTTTCATAAGGTGAAAGCGCACCTGTAAAGCATCTGGATTAACTTCTTGAAAAAGCATAAAAGAACCAACTAAAATTAAAATAGCGATAAGGGCGTTTTGAATTTTTCGCTTTCCTTCGTCTTTTTTTAGATATGATGAACCTGCGTATGTAACACCACCTCAAATTATCAAAACGACAGCTCCTATGGAAGCAAAGCCAAAAGCTATTTTAATTAGCATATCTATGTAGCTTGCAATGGCAAGCTCTGGGTCGCTTGAGGTTATGTCTCCTGTAAGATCTTTGGTAAGACCAGAGTAATCTTCTAGTAACATATTGCCAGCGTGAGTGTAAGAAAAGACAAGGAATAATAGAACGAAAAGGCTTATGAGAATTTTGATATTATTTTTTAGAAAAAGTTTTAGCATATTTTTATTTTAGCATATTTATTTTGTGATTGTTGTGAAATCTAATATGTCTTGTGGCAGTCTATTTGGTTTCTAAAATAAGCAGGTTCACATCTGACTTTATAGAGCGCAGGAATCATTAAGTGAGGATTAAACGATTTTACGGGATTTAATTTTTGTGTTCTTAAATGCAGGTGTATGCCTCTATTTGGATGTTTTCAGTCTCCGCTAGTGCTTCCTGTGTTACCGCATAGTCCAATAGGATCTCCTTTTCTTACTTTAGTTCCTTTTTTTAATCTTTTTTTGTCTCCATGTTCATCTGTAATATATTTTTCAAAGCTTGTCATATGACCATATAAAGTTTCGTAATCATTGTCGTGGTGGATGATTATATGGTTACCATATCCAGTAGCTGATCTTGTTACGCTAGCGATAGTGCCATCGGCGACAGCTTTAATGATTGTTTTTCTACCTTGTGGGCAACTTAAATCAAGACCATTGTGGCCAACTGGTCCATAAACGTTTGGGTGATCTCTTGCATATCTAGTATGTCCATATGCTTGATTTATTGCTAAACCTGGTTTTTCAATTGGTAAACCACTTTCTCTATCAAGATTTTTAAGTAACGCTTCATCTATTATTGTTTCTATTTCACCATTTACTCCTTCATCTGGTACTTGCTCTCCAATTTCTTCTTCAAAGTGAGCAGCTTGTTGTTCTTCTAGTGCGTCATTGAAGGCTGCAGCGGTTGAGTCTGTTATTTTATCTGAATATTTGATTTCTTTTCCATTTTTGCGTTGGATTTCTATTTTCGTTGTAACATTTGCAATTGGTTTAGCAAGATGAAAGCGCACCTGTAAAGCATCTGGATTAACTTCTTGAAAAAGCATAAAAGAACCAACTAAAATTAAAATAGCGATAAGGGCGTGAATGATTTTTTCTTTACCTGCTTGTTTTTTGGTGTAGGTTGGTGAAGTGTAGATGATGCCACCTCAAATTATTAAAATGACAGCTCCTATGGAAGCAAAGCCAAAAGCTATTTTAATTAGCATATCTATGTAGCTTGCAATGGCAAGCTCTGGGTCGCTTGAGGTTAGGCTAGATACTACAACACTTGGGATACCACCATAATTTTCTAAAAGCATTTTAG
>JALUMP010000177.1 GCA_027039745.1 Candidatus Parcubacteria bacterium | reverse complement strand
CTACATGACTTATATTTTTTATACTTTTTTTGTATCAATTTTTTACTCTTAGAAAAATCATAAAAACTATTGGCAATATTCCAAATCTTAAAGTAAGTCAGCAAGTATTTACGAAATTAGGAGAAATTGATAAAGAACTGGATAAAATAAAAATATTTCGTTCCGAAACAGATGTTAATATTAAAAATATTAACAAAAATTTACTAAATATTAGTGATGTTAAAATACATAAATATAACCCTTATGCTGATATGGGTGTTGGCGGGAACCAATCTTTTTCTGCCGGAATTATAAATAAAAACGGAAATGGTATAATCTTAACTTCTCTATATTCTCGTGAAAAAAGTAGGGTTTTGATAAAAGAAATAGAAAATCTAAATCCGAAACAAGAATTAAGCCCAGAAGAAAAAATAGTTTTGGACATGTATAAAGCAACAAAAAAATAATCAATAAAATTAATTTATCAAAAAAAATTTTGACTTCAAAAACCAAAATTGTTATAATATCTTTCAATATGACAAAGGATAAAAAAGATGCAATAAAAAAAGTAAGAAAAAATGACAATGATACTGGTTCTACAGAAGTTCAAATTTCCATCTTAAGCACAAAAATTCAAAATTTATTAGACCACTTAAAAACTAACAAAAAAGATTTACATTCAAATAGAGGTTTACTACAAATGGTAGCCGATAGAAGAAAATTAGTAAAATACTTAAAGAGAAAAGACTTAGCCTCTTGAGAAGATCTAGCAAAAAAATTAAAACTAAAAAAATAAAAACAAGATGTTAATCTTGTTTTTATTTTATATTTTATAATCTAATCGTTTTCCTTCAAATAATTCTATTTTTTCTCCACCAGCCAACATTCTTGCTATGTCATCAACTCTCTCGTTATATTTTATTCCTGAATGAGCTTTTACGTGTTCAAATATTAATTTGTTATCTGTTTCTAAAAAAATCTTAAATTCTAAAATTTGTTTTCATAAATTCTGATTTTTGACTGGTTTTTTATTAGCTGTTTTTCAGTTGTTGTTTTGCCAATCAATAATTCATTTTTCTATACCATCTATAAAATATTTAGAATCAGATTTAATTAGAATCAAGTAATCTTTAATATTTTTTTCTGCTAAAAATTCAAAAGCTTTAGCTACAGCCAAAAGCTCCATTTGATTATTTGTTACATCATTATGTTTTTCTCCGAGTTCAACCACGTTTTTTTGCCCTAAAAAAATAGCACCTCACCCCCCACGCCCAGGATTACCCAAACTAGACCCATCTGTATAAACTTCTATTTTA
Source organism: Candidatus Parcubacteria bacterium (assembly GCA_027039745.1). Classification (GTDB taxonomy): domain Bacteria; phylum Patescibacteriota; class Minisyncoccia; order Phycocordibacterales. Next base: position 3,876 of record JALUMP010000177.1, on the reverse strand, counting down.
TGCATAAATTAATTTTTAAAATAAGTTAAAGAATAAATTTTTCCATTAATCCCCAAACCTATCACTTTTCCAGATAAATTTATAACCAACGAAATATTGTCTCTCTTTAAAGACTGAGAAAATACTTGATCGTTTATTTTGTGAATAACTGAAGATTTTTCAACATGTGTTTTCGAAAATAAATTAATAGTAGTTGACCCTAATTTTGGTAAAGCAGTAATTGCTTTCATATCTTTTATCAAACTACCTTCAACTTCCTGAAAAATAAAAATTCCGTTTTTTTCTCCTATCTTTTTAATTTCTATGTTGTTAATAAAAATTTTATCTTCTGGAGCAAAATCAAACGGTGAAGTAAAAATTTTATTATCAAATTTTACAGCAGATGCAACTTTCATATCACTATCTTCATTTTTCAAAATAATATCTAATAAATATTGGGAATTTTTTTCAATGGCTTTTGATACTAAATCAGACTCCCTAATAACTACTGTTCTGTTCACTTTCACCTCTGGTGTTTTTTCTATTGTTTGTTGAACAATTTCTTTTTTGTTAATAATTTTAGTTACAATTTGTGGATTTCTTTCATAAAATCTAATTACAGCAATAGCAGAGGCAATAGCTGATATAATTGCAATCAAAAAAGTTAACAAAACCATCTGTTGATTTGTCAATCTTTCAATGTCATTTTCTGGTCTAATCTTTTTTGCCATATTTTTAATATTCTAACATGTTCTTGGTTTTTTAAAACATAAAATCACTCTAATAAAAAAATTATGCTCCACAACTAATACAAACATTTGGGTCATCATCATCGATAACTACGATATTTTTTTTAGGCTCATCATTTTTTGTAGCACTTAATGTTTTTTCAACCCCAAGTTTCTGTTGTGTCTCATCTACCACTACTCCGTCTATCGTATCTTCTGGATTTTTCTTTTTTTCTTTATTCACTGTAAATTTAATAGCATCACGAGCCGCCTGTGTTCTTAAATAATACATTCCAGTTTTTAAACCAATTTGCCATCCGTAAAAATGCATAGATGTTATTTTAGCAACTGTAGGATTTGTAATATGAATATTCATAGATTGAGCCTGATCTACAAAAGGACTACGCTCTGCTGCCATATCTAAAATTACTTTCTGTGGTATTTCCCAAACAGTTTTATATATTTCTTTTAAGTCGTCTGGTATTTCGTCAATATCTTGTATAGAGCCATTGTAAAGCATCATTTTGTTTTTCATTTCTTTATTTCACAAACCTCTATCTGACAAATCTTTTAGTAAATGTTTATTGACCACAATAAACTCACCAGAAAGAGTTCTACGTAAATACATATTAGAAGTAAATGCTTCTGTGGCTTCATTATTAGCTAAAAGTTGTGAAGTTGAACCTGTAGGCATTTGAGCTACAAATAAAGAATTTCTTAAACCTGTTTTTTTTATCTTTTCTTTTAGCTCATCTCAATGTCATCTTCCAGAAAAATGGACATCTTTTCCTGTTTTTTTCCACATATCAAATTGTAAGATTCCTTTTGATGCTGGAGAACCTTCAAAAGATTTGTATTTCCCTCTCTCTTCTGCTAATTGGTTGGACTTTTCTAAAGCTGCATAGTAGATAGTTTCAAAAATTTCTCTATTTAATTTTTTTGACCTCTCTGACCCAAATGGCATTTTGAGCATTGCGAATAAATTTGCCATACCTTGCACTCCTATTCCCATTGGTCTGTGTTTGAAATTTGAAGTTTCTGTTTCTGGTACTGGATACTGATTTACATCAATGACTCTATCTAAATTATTGACAACTACATGGACAACTTCTCTTAATTTTTCAAAATCAAATTCTTGTTTTTTTTCATCTAAAAATTTTGGAAGAGCAATGGAGGCTAAATTACAAACAGCAGTTTCTTTTTCATCTGAATATTCTGTAATTTCTGCACATAAATTAGAAGATTTGATAACACCAAGATTTTTTTGTCCTGATTTTTTATTGATAGAATCTTTATACAACATATATGGAGTACCTGTTTCTATTTGTGACTCTACAATTTTAAATCATAAATCTTGTGCTTTGATTTGCTTCGTGTATTTTCCCTCAGATTCATATTTTTCATAAAGTTTTTTAAAATCATCTCCATAAACGTCAGCTAAACCAGAAGAAACATTTGGATCCATCAACGACCATACTCCTTCTTCTTTTACTCTTTCCATAAATAAATCTGGTATTCACATCGCGTAAAAAAGGTCTCTTGCTCTCATTTCTTCTTTCCCATGATTTTTCTTTAATTCTAAAAAATCAAAGATGTCCGCATGTCAAGGCTCTAAATACATAGCAAAAGCCCCTTTTCTTTTTCCTCCTCCTTGATCTACATATCTTGCGGTCTCATTATAAACACGCAACATTGGGACCAATCCATTAGAATGCCCCCCTGTCCCCTTAATATAAGAACCTCGAGCGCGTATGTTATGAAGATGAACTCCTATTCCAGCTCCACCTTGAGAAATTAAAGCTGTTTCTTTCAAAGTATCGTAAATACCGCGAATAGAATCGTCTTTCATCGCAACCAAAAAACAAGAAGATAATCTTGGTCAAGCTGTTCCAGAAGTAATAGTAGTAGGAGTAGCATGAGTAAAAAATTTTTGAGATAACAAATTATATGATTTTTTTACTGCTTTTAGGTCATCTCCATGTATCCCTAAAGATACCCTTAATAACAATTGCTGTGGCGTTTCTGCTATTTTTTCATTTCTTCTCAACAAATAAGTTTTTTGTAAAGTTTTTATCCCAAAATAGTCATAACTAAAATCTCTTTCTGGTTCGATTATTTTATCAACTTTCTCTTTATTATTTATTACAAACTCATAAAGCTCTTTCGAGACAAGGGGCGATGGTGAGCCATTTTCTGGATGTTTGTAGTTATATAAAAGTTCAATATTTTTAGAAAAAATAGGCTCAACCTCTTTTTGAATATTTGATACAACTATTTTTGCAGCTAAATTGGCGTAATCTGGATGATCTACAGCTTTTGTAGCTGCAATCTCTGCAGCTAAATTATCAAGTTCTACTGTTGTAACTCCATCATATACACCCTCAATAGTTTTTTGAGCAATAAGCTCATAAGACATATGTTTCTGGTCTAATCCTTCTGCTAAAAATTGTAGTCGTTTTAAAATTTTATCAAAAGAAACTTCTTCACGTCTGCCATCACGTTTTATTACTTGCATATTCATACTAAAAATTATTTTTAATCACTCAAAATTGAAATTAATTTTATCATGCAATTTGTAGAAAAAGAAATCTAATAAATACAACGTTTTTTTCAATTTTTAAAATTAAAACATATAAAAAAAGTGAAAATTGGCGTAGCCAATTTTCACTCAATTATTAAAAAACTACCTGCTATCTTGTATACATCAAAAGAACCTTAGTCAAACCGGTATCTTTTTGTACAGTAGCTTGCATAGTTAATTTTTTATCACCTTTTGTATAAAAAACAAAAGCAACTAACTCAGTTTCCCCCATAACTTTATCTGCAAATCCTCTCGCAGACATTTCTGTATCAAAAAATGCTTTTACAACTTGAGGGCTGTCGTTGGTATTTAAAGTAACATGCCCTATATCACGAACTTTTCTTAGCTCACCATTTGGATATTCAGGCAAACCTTCTTCTGCTCAAACTGTTGGATATCCACCATCTTGTGCTGTTTGAGCTCTTTCTGCTCTTTCTTGTTCTACCATTGGTTCAATAATAGCTTGATTGTTTTGGATGTAATACACTACTGCACTTGCTCCAAACACAGCCATTATAACTACAATTATTGCTATTATTCCAAAACCTTGTTGTAATGCTATATTTTTATTTTTCATATTATTTTGAT
>JALUMP010000176.1 GCA_027039745.1 Candidatus Parcubacteria bacterium | reverse complement strand
ATTTAATATAGACTGATTATCGCCAGAGACTTCAGCTAAATAAATTTCATTAGAAAAAACGATATTATCTTCTTTTGGTGTAACTTTTATCTTTGCACTATGAAAGATAATAGAAATAACCAAAAAAATAATTCCAAAAAACAACAAGGCAAAAATAATTTTTGGTCACCTTTTTTTATTTGTTTTTATATATGATTTTCCTTCAATATCTTTTTTAATATTATTAGAAAATTTTTTTCTAGTATTAGAAATCTCTACGCTAGTAATTCTATTTAAATCACTAGCATTTTCTTGATTTTCTGGTTTTTGTGATTCTGTATTCATTTTGAATATTTTTACATTTTAATATTTTATAATCTTGCACATTTTATCATATAAGTTATAGAAAAAATAATGGGGATAACTATTAAAAAAACATTGACACTCTTTTTTGTATTAACTACTTGTTTAGTTCCAAAAATAACTTACACTTCATCTGATTATTTTTTCATTTAATCTAAATTTTGTTATAATAATTTTATGTCAAAATTTACTCATCTACATAGCCACTCTCACTACTCTCTTTTGAATGCTTTACCAAAAACTGACGATATCTTAAGAAAAGCAAAAGAAGACAAAGCCACTGCGATTGCTTTGACAAATGATGGTGTGATGTATGGCACAATTGAGTTTTACAAAAAAGCTCTTGCTGAAAATATAAAACCAATTGTGGGTGTTGATTTTTACGTTGCTTTACGCTCTAGGCACGATAAACAAGCAAGAATTGACAATAAGCGATATCGCTTAATTTTGCTTGCAAAAAATGAAACTGGCTATAAAAATTTAATGAAATTAACATCTATTTCTTTTATCGATGGTTATTATTATAAACCAAGAATTGATCACGAGCTTATAGAAAAATATTCGGAAGATTTAGTAGCCATAATCCCCCATTTTTCTGGAGAAACATCAATGCATTTGAAACTAAATAATATTTCAAAAGCACAAGAGGTTTATGATTTTCATTCAAAAATCTTTAAAGATGATTTATATTTTGAGATTACACACCACCCTGAAATAGAAGGGCAACTAGAACTAAAAGAAAAAATAATAAACTTTGCAAAAAAAAATAATGCAAAACTAGTTGCAACATCTGATTTCTACTATTTAGAAAAAGAAGAAAAAAAAGCCCGAGATATTTTGACAGATATTGGAGCTGTCCGATCTGGTGGTGGTTTTCATGACAATGAAGATGACTTTTCTTATAAAACTGAAAAAGAAATGATTAAACTTTTTTCAGATACCCCAGAAGCTATCTCCAATACAAAAGAAATTGAAGATAAATGTAATTTAACTTTAGAACTAGGTAAATGAACTTTTCCAAGTCTTGAAAAGACAGACAAAAATTTTGATGATAGATTAAAAAATTGAGCTTTGCATGGACTAAAAGAAAAAGGTTTAGATAAAGATAAAGTAGCTGTAGAAAGATTAAAATATGAATTAAAAGTTATAAAAGACAAAGGTTTTTCTGTATATTTTTTAATTGTGGCAGACTTCTTAAAAGAAGCACATAAAAGAAAAATATTAACCAACATCCGTGGTTCTGTGGCTGGGTCTTTAACAACATATGTTACAAACATTACACATCTAAACCCTTTTGACTATAAACTACCCTTTGAACGTTTTTTAAATCCAGATAGACCATCAGCTCCAGATATTGATATGGACTTTGCCTCTTATGGTAGAGATGAAATGCTTGATTATGCTAGAGAAAAATATGGAAAAGACAAGGTGGCTCAAATCGGTACTTTTGGAACAATGGCAGCCAGAGGCTCTGTAAAAGATGCAGCTAGAGCACTTGGCTTTCCTTACCAACTAGGAGATAAAATTTCAAAATTAATTCCTATCGGAGCGCAAGGTTTTCCTATGACTATAAGTCGCGCTCTAGACGAAGAAGATGCTTTAAAAAAACTATACAAAACTGACAAAGACGTCGAGAAAATCGTGGATATGGCCCAAATGATAGAAGGTTCTGCAAGACACGTTTCTGTGCATGCTGCAGGTGTAGTAATTGCTCCAGATAAACTTACAAACTACACACCAATACAACCCGACAATAAAACAGGAAAAATAATTACTCAATACGATATGCACGCTGTAGAAGATGCAGGTCTTATTAAGTTTGACTTTTTGGGTATAAATATTTTAACAACTATCGCGGGAGCTTTAAAAAGAATCAAAAAAATACATGGTATCGAATTAGATATTCAAAAGATACCTCTAGACGACAAAAAAACTTTTAAGATGCTAGCTGCTGGATACACCAAAGGGTGCTTTCAGCTTGCATCTGATGGTATGACAAAATGGCTAAAAGAACTTCACCCAGAAACTATCCACGATATTAATGCAATGGTGGCTTTGTATCGTCCTGGAGCCATGTCTTTCATTCCAGAATATATTGCTAGAAAACAAAACCCAAAACTAATAAAATATAAAGATCCGAGAATGGAGAAATTTTTAAAAGACTCTTTAGGGTTAATGATCTATCAAGATGATGTGATGATGATTGCAATTGAGCTTGCGGGATATTCTTGGCTGGAAGCTGATAAATTTCGAAAGGCAATGGGTAAGAAAATTCCAAAACTAATGGCAGAGCAAGAAGAAAAATTTAAAAAAGGAGCTTTAAAAAAAGGAATGGATAAAAGAGTCTTGAAACAACTTTGAGACGAGATTACTATATTTGCTCAATATGGGTTTAACAAGGCCCATTCAGCCTCTTATGGCCGTGTAGCTTATCAAACAGCTTACTTAAAAGCAAACTATCCAGCAGAATATATGGCAGCTTTATTAACAGCAGAAGCTGGAGATAACGAAAAAATTGCAACTTATGTAGAAGAATGTAAAAAAATGAAACTACCTGTTTTGCCTCCAGATGTAAATTTATCTTTTAAAGATTTTGGTGTTATAAAAGCACAACATGCAAATGAAAAAGACCAAATAAGATTTGGGTTAAAAACTATAAAAAATTTAGGTGAACAGATCGCAGAAAATATTGTTGAAGAAAGAAAGAAAAATGGTAAATACAAAAGCCTTGAAGATTTTATAGAAAGAAATGCAACTCACAAAGACTTAAGCAAAAAATCATTAGAAGCCTTAACTTTGTCTGGGGCTTTTGACTCAATGGAAGACAGAAACAAAATTTTAGCTAATATTGAGCCCCTTTTAGAATTTATAAAAGAAACAAGAACAAAAGACTCTTCACAAAACTCTTTATTTGGAGCAGATGCAAATCATCTTACGCTTAATGATTTTGAAGGAAAAATTATTAAAATAAAAACTGGAGCAAATGAAGAAATACAATACACTCTACCGATGAGCAACAAAGAAGCTTTGTTTTGAGAAAAAGAGCTTCTTGGAATTTACCTTTCTGCCCACCCATTAGACAAATGAAAAGACAAATTATCTCAAAATGGTAGAAATATTTTATCACTCAAAAAACGTGGAATAACGGGAAAATACGTGCTTGCAGGGATAGTAGATACAAAAAAAGAGATAATGACAAAAAATGGAAAGAAAATGGCTTTTGCTTCAATCTCTGATTTTACCGACTCAATTGAGCTTGTCATTTTTCCAGATACTTTCAAAAAAATAGGAGAATCATTAAAAGAAAATGAAATTTATGCTTTCAAGGGAGAACTTAAAAGAAAAGAAGATGGATACAACTTTATTTTAGACAAAATAAAATTATTAGAATAAATTACTTAAATGGTCTCAATAGTCCACCGCCAGCTGCCACATTGATTAAACTAGTTTCATTATATTTTTTTGAATTCATTATTCTTGATATTGTATATAAATACTCTAGCCTGTCACCTTTTGCTCAAAAAACAGGGTTTAAATCTAATGTCATTTCTTTTTCAGCTATTTTTACAGATGGTAATTTTTTCTTCTCTCATAGACCATAAGATACTTTTGAATTTAAATTTTTATATAAAGTTTGCTTTCACTCTGCAGAAGACATATGTTCGCCAAAAAAAATACCATTACCAGAAGCTCCCCCATTTGGTTTCATTACAAGATTTGTTTTATTTTTCTTAGCTCATTCAATATTTTCTTTATTTAAAATTTTATTTTTCCCTACCATTTTAGAAAGATTTTTATCATCTATATTTAAAAGGAATTTTTTATTACCTGGGTCATTACCATTTAAACAAAAAGTATTAAAAAAATTATTATTAGGTTGTTGCGATACTCACTTAGTAAAATCTATTGAGAAATGTGACTCTCCATCTAAACGAAAATCTCCAAGTCTTCAAGTTGGCTTCATAATCCCCTTTTTTGCTTGTTCTTCGGTAACTTTTTCAACATTTAAATTAGATTTTTCTTGTAATAATTTAATAAAATTATTACCTCAAGCATCTTTTAGCTTATTTCGGCCAAGCATAATATTTATATCTTTTCCAAAATCATTTTCAATTTTTTTAGAAATTATTTTAAATGGCCTAACTCCATTTGTATTTTTTAATTTTTCGTCAATTTGTGCAAAAGCAATGGGACACTCTGGCTGACCAGTATTTACCTCATAAACACCTGAAATATCAAGATTATTATCTTTATCAAAAGAAGGAACCAAATCAAAACGAACCACCCCAGCAAAATCTTTTGTTCCACTTTTTTTTAACAAAATTTTTCACAAATCAGAAGTTAAACTTAAGATTTTTTTTCTCTCATTATTTTCATATTTAGGTGTAATATCAAAAAAATTAATACCAATATTGCCCATAGGAATTTTTTCTTTTTGATTGTTCTGATTCTCAAATTTCATATCTTACTTTTTTATTTTTTATTAATTTAAAAAAACCTACACACTGTGTAGGTCTTTTTTATTTATTTATTTTTTTATTCAAAAAAATTTTTAACAATAAAGCCTACATCTAATATCGAAAATAATAGAAGCAACACAAAAAGCCAAAAGCTAATTGTTAAATGAAAATTTTCTTGTGCTAAAAAAAACATATTAATATAATTAATATATAAGATATTATCCTATAATATAAAAATGTCAAGCCATTTGCTTGAATTGTAATCTGAACCGCAACACTTTCAAACAAAAAACCTTGCATTAAAATTGATATTGCGATTATCAAATATAAAACAAGGTTTAATGTATACACATATTAACAATAAAGATAGAATT
>JALUMP010000175.1 GCA_027039745.1 Candidatus Parcubacteria bacterium | reverse complement strand
TGCTACTGCAGTATGTTCCTGAAAAATATAAATTACCAGTTAAGAAACTGTTAAACAAAGAATTGAATAATTATCCCCTTGAATACCTGCAATATCAGATTAAATATGCGAATAAACAGGAAAATATAAAGAATTATACTGCCTATCTTCAGAAGGCAATAAAAGAAGACTACGCAGACTTTGAGCACAAAGCCGAAAGAGAAGCAAAAACCCGAAAGCAACGAGAAGAAATGGCGAAACAGGAGCAGGAAACACGCAAAAAACTTGAGAAGTTGCGAAAAAAAATGCAACAAATCGAGGACGAAGCTGAAAAAGAATTTGAGAATTTTCCGGAAGCAAAAAAAGAAAAAATGATTGAAAAAAATATGAGCGTATTTGCGAACAAAAAAATTGCGAGAATGTCCGCAATCGGGGAGATTGCAAGAACTATAATGAAAAAGCAAATGTCAAAAGAGGATATAGAATTTTTTGAGGCACATAAAAATGTATTCTAACCCTGCGGGACCTGCGGATCCGCAGGGTTATTCGTCTATTTCCTCCGAAAATAGTTGAATTTCCTTATTTTTCTTCCTCAAAAAAATATCCAAAACTGTTGCTATTCTCGAAGATTGAAGGCGAGATATACGTATTATTTTTTCGTTTTTCAAAACACTTAAATAGATTTTTTTAATCTTTTTTTTGTCTTTTTCGTCTTTCTCAAAATTCAGGCTATAGCCGATTCCGCCCATCCCGCCCTTGTCAAAAAGCCTACCAACAAGGAAAAATTTGCAAATATCTTGCAGAGTCAGAATTTCATTATTTTCAAATTCAATTTCATACACTTTTACTTTTTTTAGGTATTTTTTTGTTACCCACAATTCCATTTTTACATCCTTTAAAACCTTGATTTTCTTTACTTTTTCCATTTTTTCTCCTTTCATTTTTCTATCTCTCCAACGATATGATATTTAATGCTTTTTTGCTTGTTTTTGCCTTCTATAATATCTTTTAAAATACTTTCTAAAAGCTCGTTATAGTCATCGAGCGAAGAATTTACGATAGCCGTTAAAGATATATCAAAGCCAACCGCCTTTAATTTCTCTTTAATCTCTTTAAACCTTTTAAATTTTTCTTCTTTTAAAATTATTGATACCTTTACTCCTGCCATTTTTTTACCTCCTTTATATATTTATCAATATTTATATATATCAATATATATAAATAAAGTCAAGGAAAAATTTTGTTTTTTTATGTTTTTTTTAAAAATGTCTAAAGATGTCCCAAATAGGTGTTTGTGATGTCGAGCCGAGAGTGCCCGAGAGCTTCCGAGATTTCCATACGGATTTCCTTATCTATTTTTTTTATTTCCGCTTTTTCAAGTCCCGTTTTTTCCATTGCGTGTTCCAAAAAATTTTTGATTTTGTGGTTGGAAACAGCGTCGTAAAACTTGCCCTCTCCGTTCCAATTTTGCGCCCGCAAGCGCTCCGAATAGTACTGGATAGGGGATTGTATTGCCGTCCCTGTTTTTTGCTCCCATTTGGCGGAATATTGCCTCTGCGCATATGCGTGACGCTCAGCGTGGTAGTTATATTTTTCGCCTGTCTTGCCTGAAAATTCCGTGCGGACAGAGTCCGCAAAGGCACGAAAGCGGGAAATTTCCCTGTAACTTTTGGCATTTTCCGCTCCTGCAAGATTTGTCTTGCCTGAATTTTCCAAAAAATTTTGGGTTTTTTGCAATGCTTCCCTTTGCGCCTCTGTTTGGACTTCCAAAGTCCGTTCTCGTGCATTTTTCGTCCAGTCCTGCCTTCCCAGCTCCAATTTTCCTGTTTGCAAAGCCTTTGCGATTGTTTTTTCGTTCAATCCTGCGCTTTCTCGGAATCGCAAGCCAAATTCCCGCTGAAGCTCTACTGCCAAAGAAAGTGCCTGAAATTGCTCACCTTTTTCAAAATTTTCTTGGAGAAAATTTTGAAAATTTTGGTGCTGTTGCTCCGAAATGGCACGGTCGGCATAGTTTGTTTCTTTATGTATGTCAAAATCGGAATAATTCAATGATTTCAAGTCTTTATCAAAATAAAAATTTGCATAATCCACGATTTGGTTCAGTGCGGATATATATGTTGCTCCCGTTTTGCCTGCGATTTCTTCCAATGCCACTTTTTCGGCTATTTTCTCAGCAATTTCAAGCACTTTCGACTCATCAAGGTTCTTCAGGTGGCGGATTTCCGCTGTCTCCCGAATCTCGTTCAGGACAGTTTGCACCTTGTCCGCACTGGCAAAACCTCTGTTGTAAAAAGAAGAAATCTCTTTTGAAAGCATACTGCTTTGAAACTGATTTTTAAAACTTCCCATTTTTGCCATTTTTTGCTCCTTTTTGCTTTTTTTATATTGCGATGTGCATTTTTACACACCGCCAAAGAGGGAATTTCGGCGAAAAAAAGCCAGCAAAATGGCTTTTTTTTCGGACAAAGTTGCCTCCGCAAGTCTGTCTTTCTCTTTTTTCCATTCAAGAAATTCTTCAATATTTTCAAGTTTAAATTGATTTAACTTATTAATTTTATTGACTTTTTTTTGAAAAAAAAGAAAGTCCATAACCGTGCTTTCCTTTCTCTGTTGGTATTTTGTTTTTGCTCTTGGAAAGCCAAAAAATCGCCTTTTGTTCTTTCGAATTTTTGAAATATAATCCATTTTTTTCTCCTTTCCCCGGGCTCTGCCCTGCTTCTGTTTAAAAAATAAGGCAAACAAAACCGGAAAAAAGCTCCGGCGGGCTGTATTGTATATAGAAAGGTCTTGCGACTCTTGTTTTTGAAGCGGGAAAAAACACACAGGACGCTGTCCTGTTTTTTCGTTCCTTCGTTCTCTTTCGTTCTTTTCGTATTTTGTCAGTTATTTCAATATGTTAGGGGTTTTTTGTGGCGAAAAGTTTTGCACAGTCTCTTTTTGCAAGCAAAAAGAGACTGTGCCACCAAGATTGTATTTTTTTTGTATTTTTTGGAAGTTTTGTAGGGAAAAATTGGATTTGGATTCTTACCTGAAAGCATTGCCAGTAGCAATGCACCACAACCATTTTGGATTTGTTCGTTCCGTTCCTGAAAGCATTGCCAGTAGCAATGCACCACAACCATTTTGGATTTGTTCGTTCCGTTCCTGAAAGCATTGCCAGTAGCAACGCACCACAACCATTTTGGATTTGTTTTCCCTGTTTGGTTTGTTCTGTTGTTCTCAGGTTTTTTAGTCAGGGCTAAAGCCCTTTGCCGAATTTCATTCGGTTTTTTCTCTTTCGAGAAATAGCATTACTTATTATTATTATTATTTCAAATTTTGTCAAGTTTTTCGTGCAACTTTTTTGTTTTTATTATTTATGCTCGTTTTTGGCGTGCTGTGGTCCTGCGGATCAGCACGCCTGCAAGCCTCGCATTGTTAATCAAATTTCTTTAACATCCAATACAGAGTCACTACCGCAGACCCAAGAACAATTATAAACATTATATTTCCAAGCATTTATAACTCCTCTAATTTGTTAATATATTTTAAAATCTTAATAAAAAAATTTATGGCTAATATTAAAATAAAAACAAAGCTTATACTTGCAAAGATATATCTTCCACTTCCTGAAGGATTATTGATTAACCAGCTCCCCAAACTAATCAAAAGAGCAATAGAGATACTAAACAACAACTTTAAAAAGCTTATTTTTTCTTTTATCTTGTCTATTTTACTCATATATTAATCTTATAACCTGTTTTTACATAAAAATCAAAATATTTAATTTTCAGGGAAGATATATCACCCCCCCGCTTACTCGTTCACGGCGGGGGGTGATATATCGGAATCGAAGACAAATCACTGATTTTGCGATATTTTTTTAATATTGTGTCCGCAAATCGACTGCAATCCCGCAGGGATGGCGGGAGATTTGCACACAATACCTTATTTTTTGCAAAATCAGGGGGAAGAAAAAAAAATTTAGAGGGGGTTCTTTTATTTTTGTTTTTTCTTGTAAATTAAGCAAAGTATTTGCTTTATTGGATTTTTTTTATTTTTTTAAAATCAAAAAACACACACATATATTTTTTCTTTTTCCCCTGTGTGTTTTAATAGTTTAAAAGAGTTTAAAGAGTTTCGGTCTGAAAAACTTAAATAATTTTAGATATTTAAGGTATACTATCAATACATTTCTAATACCCTATCAATACATTTCTAATACCCTATCAATACAAATACTTTTTTTTGTATTTGTATTGATATTTTAATTTTTATATGTTAAATTATAGAAAACATAGGAAAATAAATATTAACAAGGAGGATTTTTTATGATAAATTTAAGTAATATGAAAAAAACTATTGTATTATTTAAACCTTCTGGAACTATATCTATTTCGGGGGATTTGTTAGAAATACAGCGAAAGTTTTATGACGGATTACTGTATAATATTAAAGAAGAGATTGACAAGGAAGGGGATAAAAAATTTTTTACAGTTGCTTTAAGCGATTTAAAAAAATTATTAAACACAACAGAACAAAATAAAAATAATACATATTACAAAACACAATTAAAAAAGTTGTCTAAAATACAAGTAGAATATAATATTTTAGGGAAAGATAAAACAATTGAAGGTTTTGCTAATTTAGTTACAGAAGGAGAGTTTGTAACAAACAAGGAAACAGGGGAAGTTTTGTTTAAATATAATATTCCTACACGGGTAAAAGATGCTATAAAATCTAAAAAAGGAATATTTGCTAAAATCGATTTAATGATTAAAAAAAATCTAAAACATCGATACTCTTTGATTTTATATGATTTGATAAAAGATTACGAAAATGTAGAAATTCCTGAAATGTCTATTTTAGAATTTAGAAAAATTTTTGGAGTAGAAGACAAATATAAATTATTCCAAAATCTTAAAAAAAGAGTGTTAGAACCAGCTTTGATAGACATTAACAACAATAAAGAAATAAATTTTACAATAGAATATGAATTAGCCAAAAGGGGTTCTAAATACACACATATAAAATTCAAAAAAGTAAGGAAACAGGCACAAAAAAAGATTGAGCAGGTCAAAACAACACAAAAAATAGATTTGCTACTGCAGTATGTTCCTGAAAAATATAAATTACCAGTTAAGAAACTGTTAAACAAAGAATTGAATAATTATCCCCTTGAATACCTGCAATATCAGATTAAATATGCGAATAAACAGGAAAATAT
>JALUMP010000174.1 GCA_027039745.1 Candidatus Parcubacteria bacterium | reverse complement strand
ATTTGATATTTTGAAATACAAAAGAGTATTTCTTACTATCTCTGCTACTGTTGTATTTTTTATGGTTTTAGCGGTAGCTGTTTTTGGATTTAATTTATCTATTGATTTTAAGGGCGGAAGCGTCTACGAAATAAAATATAAAGAAGCTATTCCACCAATGCAAGTTGTTGATGAGGCTATTAGAAAAGCTGGAATATCTGATTTTTCTACACAACTTATAGGCGATAAAACTTTTGTTATAAAAACAAAAGAATTGGACGATGACGAAAAGACAAAATTAGATAGTAAACTTTCTGTAGGGAATAAATACTCTTTTGAGCAGGAGTCTTTAAAAACTATAGGCCCTTCTATTTCTTCTGAGCTTGCAAAAAAATCATTTTTTGCCATTATTTTTGTGATTATAATTATTGTATTTTTTATTGCTTATGTTTTTAGAAAAGTTTCACAACCAGTATCTTCTTTTAAATATGGGTTAGTAGCAATAATTGCTCTTATCCATGACGTGATTGTACCAACCGGTGTATTTGCAATTATGGGACATTTTTTTGTCCATTATCAAATAGATGTTTTGTTTGTAACGGCGATTTTAGCTATTTTGGGATATTCTGTAAATGACACTATTGTTGTATTTGATAGAGTAAGAGAAAATTTAAGAAAAGCTCAAGAGTCTAATTCAAAAGTTACTGGGGAATTTTTCGAAAAAATTGTTAGCCAATCTTTGAGAGAAACAATCATAAGGTCTTTAAACACTTCTATTACAACCTTTTTAGTGTTAGCTTCATTATTTTTCTTAGGAAGTGAGGCTATTAAATCATTTACATTAGTATTGATGATTGGTGTTTTAGCCGGGACTTATTCTTCTATCTTTATAGCTTCTCCATTATTAGTTTATATAGAGAAGTTTCAAAGAAAAAAAGTTACTAAACTTAAGAAAAAATAAAACATGTTTGATTTATTTAAAAAACAACAAAAACAAATAAAAGTGAATATAGACCCACAAAAAATTAAAGAGGTCGTGGAAAGAGGTGTGGAAAAAAATTACCCAAGTGATGATTTTTTAACAAGTAAGCTAGAGAAAGGGGAACAACTAAAAATATATTTAGGAATTGACCCAACAGGCCCAACTTTGCACATGGGGCATATGGTTGTTTTAAGAAAGTTAAGACAATTGCAACAAATGGGACATAAAATAATATTGTTAATTGGTGATTTTACAGCCATGATTGGAGACCCAGACAAAGCATCTGCAAGAGAGCCGTTGACTCGAGAGCAGGTAATGGAAAATCAAAAACTATACAAAGAACAAGCTTCTGTTTTACTTGATTTTGAAGGTAGTAACCCAGCTGAATTTAAATATAATTCTGAATGGTTGAAAAAAATGAACTTTGAAGATGTGCTTAATTTATCTTCAAAAGTGACAGTGCAACAAATTTTAGAAAGAGATATGCTTAAAAAAAGGTTTTCTGAAGGGAAGCCAATTTATGTTCATGAATTTATGTATCCATTGATGGTTGCACAAGACTCTTTGGTTATGGATGTTGATGGTGAAGTTGGGGGCAATGATCAAACTTTTAATATGTTGGTTGGTAGAGATTTACAAAAAAAAGTTCAGGATAAAGATAAGTTTGTTATCCCAATGAAGTTATTAGTTGATAACTCTGGTGCTAAAATGGGAAAAACAACAGGAAATATGTTGTCGTTTTCAGATACTGCTGATGAAAAATTTGGCAAAATTATGTCTTGGACTGATGGCATGCTTGAGTTAGGATATGAATTATTGACAGATGAAGATCTTGATCAAGTCAGAAAGAGATTAGACTCAGATGAAAATCCAAAAAATATAAAAAGAGATTTAGCATTCAAAATAATTGAAATTTTTGATAGCAAAGAAGCAGCCCAAAGAGCACAAGAAAATTGGGAAAAGCAATTTTCAAAAAAAGAAATACCAGATAATTTAGAAGAGCTTGAATTTGAAGAAGGAGCTAAAATTCTAGATATTTTAAAAGAAACACAATTAGTATCTTCAAACAAAGAAGGAAGAAGAAAAATAGATGAAGGAGCTGTGCAACTAAGCGGAGAAAAGATAGATGATTATTTCTTTGAGTTTAAAAAGGGGGAGTTTGTTTTAAAACTTGGGAAAAAGATGGTGAAAATAAGAATAGTTTAAGATAAAAATTATGATAGAACTAGGGATAGAGGAAAAAATCAAAAAAGCAATTGATGTCCTATATAAAAAAGATAAGTTCCTTATAGACAATAAAGTTCACGAACAAGCTATTTGTACATCATTAGCTTGTTACTTAAAAGGTTTTTTTCCTGAATATGATGTTGATGTTGAGTATAATAGAGAAGGTATAGGAGAAAATCCAAAAAAAAATTTAGAAAACAGTAAAAAAAAGCCAGATATTATAATCCATAAACGCGGCATTGATAAAAATAATATTATGGTGATTGAAGCAAAGTGTCACTGGAATAGAGAAAAAAGAGGGATTGATAAAAATACTTTGAAACAACTTAAAAAAAAATACAAATACCAGTTTGCTTTCTTTTTAGAGTTTGAAAAAGAAAAATGTAAAATGGTAGAAGTAGAGTAAGGTTTAATGGTAAAAAAAAACGCGCAACCGAAGGTCGCGCGCTTTTGTTGTAAATTTAATTTCATTCTGTATAATAAAAACACAAGAGCTTAAGAAAAACATCTTTTTAATGCAAGGGGATGACAACCTTTGTTGGCTGAATTAAAAATTTAATTTTTCTTAAAGAAGTAGAGTGGCACCGCGGTTACAAATCGTCTCTACAGATATTATAAATATTTGTGGAGTTTTTTCTTTCTACAAATTAAATAAAATTTTAATAAAAATATTATGAGAAGAACAATGATAAAGAACCTTTCTGAAAAGAAAGGACAAGAAGTAAAAATAAAATGTTGGGTAGATACTGTGCGTTTTCAAGGAAAAATGGCTTTCTTTGATTTTCGTGATGTGTCTGGAAAAGTGCAAGGGATAATTTTTGGTAAACCAGAAGTTTTAGAATCAGCTAAAGATTTGAGGAATGAATGAGTGGTAGAAGTAAGCGGAGTAATCAACCAAAGACCAGAAAAAAATATTAATAAAGACATCGTAAACGGTGATGTAGAAATTGAAATCACAAATATAGAGATTTTAAACAAAGCCGAAATACCATTTGAATTAAACGAAGATTTAAATTTAGATGTTAGTTTAGACAATAGGCCATATGTATTAAAATCTGATAAAAATAGAGCCATTTTTAAAGTGCAAGCAGAAATTGTAAAAGGTTTTAGAAATACATTAAATAGTTTTGGTTTCACAGAATTTCAAGCACCAAAAATTGTTGGTGGAGATGCGGAGGGTGGAGCAGAAGTTTATAATGTAGAATATTTCAAAAATTCTGCAAGTTTAGCTACTTCACCTCAGTTATACAAACAAATAATGGTGGGCGTTTTTGAAAGAGTCTTTGCTGTTGGTAATGTTTTTAGAGCAGAAAAACATTCTACGTCAAGACATTTAAATGAGTATTCTTCTTTAGATTTTGAAATGGGGTTCATTAAAGATCATGCAGATGTTATGGACATGTTTGCAGATGTTATGAGAGGTATTAAAAAAAATCTTGAAGAAAATGCCAAAGCTGAACTAGATTTTTTAAAGGCAGAAGAAATTTTAATTCCAGATGAGATTCCTACAATGAAATTATCAGAGGCCCAAGTTTTATTAGAAGAAAAATTAGGAGCTGAAAATGCAATTGGAGAACCTGATTTAGAGCCAGAACATGAAAGAATGTTGTGTGATTATGCTAAAAAAGAGTTAAATTCTGATTTAATTTTTATTACACATTATCCAGTTTCAAAAAGACCATTTTATACTTATGAAGATGAAAATGATAAAGGTTTTACAAAATCTTTTGATGCTTTATTTAAGGGAGTAGAAATTGTCTCAGGTGGGCAGAGAAGACACGACTATGATGATTTAGTAGAAGGTATGAAAATGAAAGGTCTTAATCCAGATGATTTTAAATTTTATTTACAAGCTTTCAAAACTGGTATGCCACCACATGGTGGGATAGGGCTTGGTTTAGAAAGAATCACTCAAAAGATTTTAGGTTTAAAAAATGTAAAAGAAGCTGCTTTATTCCCAAGAGAGATAAACAGAATAGACACATTATTAAACGAATAAAACAAAAAATATACAATATAAAAAACACTCAATTAAATGGGTGTTTTTTTACATTTAAAATTTTGAGTTTATTCTTTAGAGTGTTAATATTGTGATATTATGAATCAAACCCTTATCACAGAGATTATTTTAGGTTTTATAGCAGTTGTCAAGTCGAAACTGATGGTAAATCTTTTTGATTTAAAACAAAAAAAAGCAGAACAATACCTTATACAAAAAATGACACAAAAGATTTTAAGCCTGGATATTTTGCTAAATGATTTTTATAAAAAAGCCAAAGTTTCGCAATCTGAATATGAAACATTGATAGATAAAATAAAAAGTTATGAATAAATTTGAATTACCTAAAAAAGATAAAAGAGAAATTTTTGATACTTTCATTTTTCCAAATATCACTAGAGGTGTGAGAGTGTCAAAAAATCCACAAGCTTATATTTTAGGCGGTCAACCAGCTGCAGGTAAGAGCCATTTTGTAAAAAAAGTATTAGAAAATAATAAAGATATAGTGGTTATCAATGGTGACGATTTTAGAGGATATCATCCAAATTATTATTTTCTACTAAAAAATCAAGAAGAACACGCAGCAGATTTAACCCAAAAAGACATTAATTATTGAATAGAAAAAGCTATTGCAAAAGCAGCTCAAGAAAAATACTCAATGGTTGTAGAGGGGACAATGAGAAATGTAGAGGTTCCTATAAAAACAGCAAAGTTTTTAAAGGGTTTTGGATATTCTATAATTTTAAATATTATAACTATAAATCCAAAAATCAGTAAAATTGATATAGAAAAAAGATTTTTAGTTCAAAAAAAAGACTTTAATCTTGCTCGTTTTACCAAGACAGATGCTCATGATAATGTAGTAGCAAATATTTTTAAAAATATTTCAAAAGTTTCACAAAATTCTAATTTTGATTATGTAAGAGTTTTTAGAAGAGAAATTGATGACTATGTTTTACTTTTTGAAAGAAAAAAGATTGATGATTTTAATATTGAAA
>JALUMP010000173.1 GCA_027039745.1 Candidatus Parcubacteria bacterium | reverse complement strand
ACCAGAAAGAATACGTAGAAAAAATAGACCCACAATACCGCTGGGTTTGTTTATTGGTGAATATGAAAATAAAAAAAAAGATTTTTTAAAAACTGCTCAAATAAAAACAAAATATTTTAGCCAACTTTACGGTTTTAAATATAACAATATTACAATTCGCAACCAAAAAACCAGATGGGGCTCATGTTCTGCAAAAGGGAATTTAAATTTTAACTATCGCGCATTTTTATTATCAGAAGATTTGATGGATTATATTATTGTGCACGAGATTTGTCATTTAAAAGAGCTCAATCATTCCAAAAGTTTTTGAGATTTAGTAGAAAAACAAATTCCTGACCATAAGAGGAAGAGAAAAGAATTGAGAAAATATTTTTTTGTGAATAGATAAAATTTTTAGATTAATTATATTTTTCTTTATGATATAATACAGCTTGTTAAATAGTAAAGCTCTGATTTCTCTCGATATTATTATATAAAAACAGCTCATTTTGTTTTTGAAGTGAAATCATTAAAAATAATCATTTAATTTTATTTAACACAGTTACTTATGACAAACAAAAAAACGCTTATCTTCGTAGGGAATTCTGGTTGTGGTAAAGGGACACAAGCAGACCTTTTAGAAAAAAAGATGAAATCATTAGGGGAAGAAATTTTACATATTGAGATTGGTTCTCAGTTTAGGAATTTATTATCCATGACAACTTATACAGCACAACAAGCTCAAAATGTTGCTGCACAAGGTCTTTTGCAGCCTGAATTTTTAGCTGTGCATTTGTGAGCAGATACTTTAAATTTACATTATTCTCCAGAAAAGAATTTGATTTTGGATGGAACACCAAGAACACTAAGAGAAGCTAGTGTTTTAGATGCTGCGTTAAAATTTTATGGTATAGAAAATCCTATAGTTATTTATACAAATGTATCTCGTGAGACAGCTGAGGAGAGAATGCTTTCTCGAGGTAGAAAAGATGATACAAAAGAAAAAATAAAAAATAGATTAGATTGATTTAAGAGAGATGTGATGCCGGTTATTGATTTTTTTATAAATAATGATTATTATCAGTATATTGAGATAGATGGACATAGAAGTATTGAAGAGATACATCAAGATATTTTGTCTAGACTTGATATAGAATAATTGTTATGTTGACAAGACACACAGCAAGAGAGTTGGTATTACAAGCATTATTTAATGTTGATTTTAATATTGGTCTTGATGTTGATTTTTCAACTGTCTTTAAAAATGTATATGAGACTTTTTATAAAGAAAAAGATA
This sequence comes from Candidatus Parcubacteria bacterium, assembly GCA_027039745.1. GTDB lineage: Bacteria > Patescibacteriota > Minisyncoccia > Phycocordibacterales. The sequence continues at coordinate 3,936 of JALUMP010000173.1, read as the reverse complement.
AGAAAGGGAAAAAAGATAATTTTGCTTTTGACTTATTTACTGGTATCTTGGCAAAAAAAGAAGAAATTGATAAAATAATAGAAGAATCATCAAATGACTGAAGTATAAAAAAAACAGCAGTTGTTGATAGGAATATTTTAAGAATAGGGTTATTTGAGATGTTTTATACAGATTCTGTTCCAGCAAAAGTTGCTATCAATGAAGCGATAGAGCTTGCTCGAACTTTTGGCCATAAAAATTCATATAAATTCATAGCTGGAGTTTTAGGGAATGTATATGACAAAAGTGGTCTTAAACAAAAAAAAGAAACCAAATAATTTATGAATGATATACAAAGTTTTCAAGGGAAAATAGGATATAATTTTAAAGATTTTAATTTATTAAAAAAGGCTTTTATCCATAGGTCTTATATTAATGAAAATAAAAATTTAGGATTAGAACATAATGAAAAATTAGAATTTTTAGGTGATGCTGTTTTAGAATTATCAGCAACTAATTTTTTGTATCATAAATTTTTACAAAAAACTGAGGGAGAATTAACAGCCATCAGGTCGGCTTTAGTTAGCACAGATTCGTTGGCTTTACACGGCGACAAATTAAATATGGGTAATTATTTACTATTATCAAAAGGAGAAAAAGATTCTCTTAATGGTAGGAAACATATTTTAGCCAATACTTTTGAGGCTGTGGTTGGAGCTATATATTTAGATGGTGGGTTTGAGCCAGTTGATAATTTTTTAAGAAGTTTTTTGTTTGATTATGTAGATAAAATAGTCTTACAAAAACTTTATAAAGATCCTAAGTCATATTTTCAGGAACAGGCTCAGGAAAAGAAAAAAATAACACCTCATTATGAACTTATTTCTGAAAAAGGTAAAGATCACAATAAAGCATTTGTAATGGGTCTTTTTTTAGAAAAAGAATTGATTACAAAAGGAATTGGGGGGTCAAAACAAAAAGCAGAAATTAATGCTGCAAAAAACGCATTAGAAAAAATGAAATGAATTTAATATAATTTTTTATGGCAAAAATAAATGAAAATAAAAAGGAAGAAATAGTATATGATAGTCAGATCTCTAAAAAAAGTTTTGGCAAAGGTAATACAAATAAGATAAAAAATAAAATAAAAATTTTGGAAAGAGAGAAAAAAGAATATTTAGAGGGATGACAGAGAGCAAGAGCTGAGTTGGTAAATGTTCAAAAACAACACAAAGAGGAAAAAAAACTTTTTACACAATTAGGTAAACAAGCTTTTTTGGAAGAAATAATACCTATCTTAGATAATTTTGATGCTGCATTTTTAAATAAGGAAGCATGGGAAAAGACTCCAGAAGAATGAAGATCTGGTATAGAATATATTTATTCACAATTTTTGAATGTTTTAGAAAATAATGGAGTTAAACAATATGCAAAAATATTAGATAATTTTGATGAAAAAATTCATCATTCTGTAAAAAATATTAAAACAAAAGAAAAAAAGAATATTGGAAAAATAGCAGAAATTGTTCAGTCTGGATATATGTTAGGTGATAAAATTATTCGAGAAGCAAAGGTTAAAGTTTTTGTTGGTAAATAAAATGTTAGATAATAAAAAAATTGGAATTGTGGGTGAGGAGATAGCAATTAAGTTTTTATTATCAAAAGATTATAAAATAGTAGAGCAAAATTATGCAAAATTACCTTTCGGAGAAATAGACGTTGTTGTCAAAAAGAAAAAAAGAATATTTTTTGTAGAGGTTAAAACAACGTCACATAATTTTGGTGAGTATTCTCCAAAAGATCATTTTGATAAATATAAACTAAAAAAGTTTGAAAGGATTTCAGAAATCTATTTAAATGAGAAAAAATTAGAATCAATAAAATATTCTTTTTTATTGATTTTAGTTTTTTTAGATTTAGAAAATAAAAAAGCACAAGTTGAGTTAATAGATGATTTGAGTTAGTTTTTAATTCGCCTTAAGGCGTTTTTTTTGTTAAAATTGTTTTAATGGATAAACCTTATACAAAAGAGATTTCAAGTTCTGGGGAAGAAATGTATGTTTTTAAAGATTCTGTTGAGCAGCAATCGTTAGAAAAAGGACATTCTTTCGGTGCTTTACAAGAATCTATACAACATGAAATTGTAAAAAAAGCAGTTAATAAGCATAAAGAACAAGCCCCAAAGCTTTTTACAAAAGAGTATAAGGCTAAAAAGACAACAAATAAAAAAATTGTTCTAAATTTGTCTCCAGACGAAGATGATAAAAGAGTAAATACTCTACTTTCTTTGGTTAAAGAAGTTGGTCTTTACAAAACCTTAAAGGCAATTGAAAAGACAGAGAGTTTCCATGTTCAAGATGATTTTCATAGATTTTTGGTGCAGTATTTAAAAAGTGGTGATAAAATACCAGTAAATGAAAAAACGCCAGAAGGAAAAAGTCTTGGGATGGTTGTTTTTGAAGTAGCTTTTCAAGAAATAGTCAAAAATAAAGATGAAAAGGAACCTGATTTGGCAGATTTAATTGCACCAATGGAGCAATTTTATTCTGGTATGTTGTCTGTTGGTGAAAAATCTAAAATCAAACATATAGCGATAGAAGTAGCATACCCTCCAGGGAAAGATAAGGTTAGTTTTTATTGTGCTGTGCCAATAGAGTATCAAGAAATTTTTAAAAATCATCTTTTGGCTGTATTCCCACATGGTTCTGTAGTAGAGGTGTTTGATGATTATAATATTTTTAGTAGAGAAAATAATGCAGTAATTTCTAGAGGAAAATTTTCTAATAACCAATTTTTACCAATTAAAGATTATAGAGTATTTAAATATGATACTTTAAATACAATGTTAAAATCTTTTGCTAATTTAAAAGAAGATGAAGGAGCTGCGATACAATTAGTTTTATCTCCTGAGCCGGAAAAAACTAATGCTGATATAATTGGAAGTATTGATAAATTGAATAATGGTAAGAAAGTTGAAGAAGTTTTGGGAGAGCAACCACATTGATTTTTAAGATTTGTTGATTTTATTTTTAATCATACTACCAATATTATTATTTCATTTTTTGATACGTTATTCGGGACAAAGCCAGGTAAGGAAGATGAAAAAAAAGAAGAAGAACAAGAATACAAAGCGGGTATTATTCAACAGCTGAAGGCTAAAAATTCTTCTAGATTATTTAGATCAAATTTAAGGATTGTAGCTTCTGGAAAAGATAGTTTTCGTTCAGGGGCCATAGTAGCGGATTTAGAGTCAATATTTTTGCAATATGAGAATCCGGTTGGTAATAATATAATGTTTGAGAAACTTAAAGCTAAAGAAAAACAAGAAGAAATAAAAAAATATATTTTCAGACTTTTTGATAAAGACCATTCGTTGTTATTTAATACGGCTGAATTATCTGCTTTTTTACATTTTCCAGTTACAGCGTTGAAAATTGGTGATGTTCTTTCAAAATCATATTCTTCTTCGGCAGTTCCTCAAAATATTTCTAATGACGGAGAATTGACACTTCCACCGACAGTTGTACATCCCCAAATGCAACCAGAACCACCAAAAGAAATTGAAACTCAAGATTTTCAAAAAAAATACAATACTGATTTGGTTCAACAGGGTATTGTAAATAATAGTTTAGTATCTAAAAATATTAAAAATACATCTTTTGGTGGAAGTGCTGTGTTACTTGGAATAAATATTCACCAAGGAAAAGAAACAAAAGTTTTTCTGAAACCAGAAGATAGATTGAGACATATGTATGTTGTAGGGCAAACAGGAACAGGCAAGACCACAATTTTAAAAAATATGATTATTCAAGATATTAGAAACGGAGAAGGTGTTTGTTTTATTGACCCACATGGTTCTGATGTTGAGGATATTATTTCACAAATTCCAGAAGAACGTTTTGGTGATGTGATTTATTTTAATCCAACAGATATTCAAAATCCAGTTGGTTTAAATAT
>JALUMP010000172.1 GCA_027039745.1 Candidatus Parcubacteria bacterium | reverse complement strand
CCTGAACATTTCTCTTTTTTTATTAAAAATGAAATTGTAAACTTAACAATTCTTTCATATTGTTTTATAGACAACCCCGTTGAGTTTTTTAACTTTTTTATTAAAATTTTATCAGGTTGCTTCTCTTTGTAATTAATTTGTTTTGATAAAAAAATAATCAATTTTTCTGCTGCCAATACACTATTTTCTTTCTTTATTGAATCTATAAAATAAGAAATAGCCAAAGCATAGTTTGTAACATTAATATTTACCTTTGATGAACTACTTTTATTATTTTTGCATCTTTCATATGGACAATTTGGAATAATTATAGTTCTTTTTGTATTTCCAACCTTTCCAGATAAGACTTGTTCAGCTTTATTTAAATAAGAATTCGCACTTAACTCACTAATTATAAAAATAAGCAATAACAAATAAACTTTCATTTAATTTCCTTTGGTTTTATTTTTTCTAAAATATGATAAAAAATTACAATAACAAATAGAGAAGCAAAAGTTTTATGTGAAATTTTTAAAAATACGAACATATCACTAGATAAATATTTGAAAAATCTAAAATATAAGATCATACCTGTCACAAAAGTTAGAGTATATAATATATATACTGTTTTAATAAAAAATGTTTTCTTTTTATTCCAAATAAATATTGTTAATATCACAAACAATAGTACTCCTGAAAAAAAATGTATACTCCAATCAAAACGTCTGACAATTTTTGAAATAAATAAATTGTCTTTTGCATATATCACAATGTTTGTAAATGGATCTCCATTTATTATACTTAATGCTTGATTGACTCCATTCATAATATGCTCTTTTGAAAAAATAAAATAACCAGCAATACCCGTAGTTATGACTGTAAACAATAATAAAATAAACAATACATGAAAAATTTTCAATTTCATAAATAAAACCTTTTAGTTTGTTATTATACTATTTTTCCAAAAGAAAGTCAATACTATTTAATTAAACCTGCAAATGTACTTCTACATTTATATGCTCCTGCACAATAATCCCTTGTTCTCCATAACCACATAGAAAAATCATCACCAGATGATAGTGTATTTTTAAATGCAAATGTAGATAATGGATAACTTCCTGTTGTAAAAGCTTTTCCAGTTGTTGGTGTATTTAAATTATATTGATATTGTGTTTTTATTCTCTCCCCAAAATATCTTTCTTCACACATTGAATTTGCCACAGAACCTGCTTCTGATGTTGTAAAAGCAAATTTAGCATTAGATGTTTTACTTAATAAAGATGTTCTATGTAAAAATCTTGTTAGTTTTTGAACATGGGCTGCTGCTTCTGCAACAGGGTTTTGAGCTGCAACAAAGCTTGAATCGGTTTTAGGTGTTTCCCAGCATCCTGAACACCAAAACATTGAATTAATCGGTTTGCCTATAACAGAAGAGGCACAATCAACAACACAAGCCGCTTGTGCTAAGGGATTGGCTGTTAATAAATTAATTCCACCATCTACAATATTTGCAAGAATATCATTTCTAGCCTGTGGTAAAACTTCCGACATCGTACCTATATTTAAAGTGTCAGCTCTTTCAAAGCAAAAAGTATCCTGAGCGAAGTTCATAACAGAAAAAACTGGAAAAATAATAAAATGATAATTTTTTTCTCCTCCACTATGATCGCCACCATCTTGTGATACCCCCTGAGGTCTATCTATTCTTGTATCTAATTTTAGATCTAAACAAGGGAAAGACCAAGGAGTATTAACTGAATCGAGAACTCCTATTGGTTCTGATATTCCAACTGACCAACCTGCTTTTGCTGTGTTTTTTTCCCCACATACACAAGACTTAAATTTAAAATCAATGCTATCTGCAAAGTGTCTCCAATCTATCGATGAAATAAAATTAAGGCATGCAGGAGCATCAGCACTCAGCGAAGATGTATACATGAATGCTAAAAATAATAATGTTATTTTTTTGTTTTTCATAAAGATTCCCCTTTTTGTGTTTTTTTAATTATTGTCTTTAAATAATTGTTATCAATTTCGAATACTTCAAATCTATCTTTTTTCTGAATATATATAGATGGAGTACATTGTACCTTAAATTGTTTAATAAGAGAGTCTCCAATATATACATTATTCAAATTGTCATCAGCTGTCTTTTCTAAACTACCATCAGTAATATAAAGGTGAGTAGAATTATTTATCAATTTAGCATAAGCAACTTGTCTTACTTCATTTTCATTAAAAAAAAGCATTGGCTTTTTATCTATTAGCCCATGTTCAGACATTAATTTTAGTACATTATACTTATACCCTTTTTTGTAAATTTCTTTTCCATCCGAACCAAAAATAGGACTTTCTAATGTGTTTATTACAAATACTGTTCTTTTTCTCGTCGTTTGACACAAAGGGAGATCCCCTTTTGCTGTCATTATCCTTTTTTCTGATTCTTTAAATGCTGATAGTTGTTTCTTCCAGTCAACAGTTTTTGCTTTTTTTTCAATTTCTTTTATTAAAGACACTTCTTCAATTTTATATAATCGACCATATACTCCTAAATCTGTAACATTCGAATCATTTCTTTTTCTCCAATCGTAATTTTTAACTACAGATGAAAATAACAAAGATGAAAAGAATAATGTAAATAAAAATATTTTCATTACTTATTACTCTTTTGTTCTTTTAGATAAATATTAGCAGTCAAAATTTTTGAGGTAAATATAGTTCCATAGTAGCTAATGTTATTACATTCTTTTAAACCTTTTATAAAAATTTCTTTTGCTTTTTTTGGATTTTTTTGAATATATTTTGTGCCATATAGAAAACTTTTACCCATAGAATACAATCCCTCACAAGTGTTATTTCGATATAGAATAAGTGTAAATTTTTTAGCCAAAACTTTGTTATTTTTATATTTTTTACCTAAAAATGATTTTATGATCATTAATCCTTCATAAGCAGAAATGGTAGATTTCGTTTTTTCAACAGACTTAGTGAAAAATTCTAAAGCTTTTGGATAGTTCGGAACAAGAATTGTTTTCCCTATTCCATGAAATTCAGGGTCATAAACATCTTTTTTTAAAATTTGAAATCTTTTATTATAAAGATAATTGTTGGCTTTTATAAAATTTTTATCAGATTTCATTTTAAGAATAATATTATTCCATTCTTTTTTATTCATTTTTTTTGGTAATTGTCTAAAATATGCCTCAGCTAGACCCATTCCTTGTACAAAATTTGGTATCTTATATTCACTGTTTTTATTGTCAACATTTACTTTTTTATAATTTACTGCATAAGCAGAAACTGATAAAAATATTGTCAAAACAATACTTGTTAAAATTCTCATCTTAATATCCTTTTTTTAAATTATACCATAAAATAGTAAAAAACTTATTCGTGAACCTCTAGTTTTTTAGCATATAAGTCGAGTTTATTTTGAAGATTTTTTAGTTGGACCTTTAATCCATCCGATCCGACTATTGTCTCAAAATTAACATCAATACCAATGTTTTTAGAGCTGTCTATGACCTTTTTAGAGATATTTTGATATCCACTAAGGGAGATGTAATATTTTCCGTTCTTACGGCTTATATTAGCTGTTTTAGGAGTAAAGTGTTTGATATTGAGATCTCTGTTTTTGAATTGGTAAATTTCTCGACCTATCTTGACATAATACTTAGTCTTCTTTTTACCAGACTTTGTTCTATATCTGTTTTTAAAGAGTTTGATCGAGGAATCAGTAGTTATAGAACCATAATTATCTGCAGATGACAGTTTGAAGTTAAAATCTTTTTGAGAGGACATGTTAATTTTGTTAAATGTTTTTAAAAACTGTAACATCTTTGTTTGGATTGGCTTACTAAAACCTTTTAGAGAGAGTTTTCTGTTTTCTGCATAGAGTTTCCATTTTTTATCTATATAGGTACAGCTTTTTTGTGGCTTGATAATAGTAAATTGTTGATAGTTTTTTCCATCTTTTGAAGTCATTTTTATAAATTTACCGAGTCCCTCATCAATCAATAATTTTTGATTCATTTCTTTTAGACAAAAGTCAATCATAAAGTTATAGAGCTGATTCAAAAGAAAGATTCCATAATCAATATTTTCTTTTTGTTGCCGAGAAATTTTAATCTGAGATTTGTAGGATTTATTTACTAACATAATATAATTATATCATATTTTAAGTTATTTTTATATATAATATTCAAAATTAATTACAAAAAGCATTCATCACCGCCCTAAAGGGCGATGTCTTCTACTAGATTATGATAAAAAGCATTCATCATAGTCCTAAGAGGCAATGTTTTCTGCTAAGTTATGATAAAAAGGATATATTTTGCTAAATATAATATTGTTTGATTTTGAAACCAATGGAATAAACCCAGATAGTTCAGTTTTGGAAGCAGCTTTCATTAAAATAAAAATTAATTTACAAACAAAAGAAATAGAAGATTCTAAAATATTACATAGATTTTATTTTCCAAAACAAAAAGAAGTCTTTGATTATTCTGCTTATTCTATTCATAATATAAGTCTCGATAAAATAAAAAAAGAGAGAGAAAAACAGAAATATGCTTTATATTTTAATGAAGATAAAGATGCAACATCTTTCATTGAAGATGCAGATATTATGGTGGCTCACAATATTGATTTCGATTACCAATTTTTACCTAAAAACTTTTATTCTGAGAAAATTTGTACTATGAAAGGGACAAAAAATATAATTAAAGCTTTAAATATATCTGGTAGAATAAAAAATCCAACATTAAAAGAATTATCAACTTTTTTAAATATACCTTTTGAAGATACTGCTGCACATGGGGCTTTATATGATACTCAAATTCTTAAGAAATGTTTTATTGAAGCCTTAAAAAGAAACCTAATAGAAGATTTTATACAATTACCTCACAAGGATAAATTTAGTATATTAAGAACAAAAAATTCAACTAAACAAAAATATGTAAAAGATGATTCTTTTTACATAGAAAATTATTCTTTTTTATTGTCTGATGTGGGGGTGTTACCATCATCAAAATCATTTCTTCGAATATATGAAAACAAAACTGGTAATTTGTTCATGGCTTTCCCTGAATTTATGAAAAAAGAAATTTTAGAAGATAATGTAAAATTTAAATACATAGAGGCTGAAATTTTAGATATAATAAAAAAACAAAACAGTGTAAAAAAAATAAACAATTTTGTTGATAAAAATGGATCTTCTAGTCAACTAAATTTATTTGATTTTTTATAAAGGAACAAAATGAAAA
>JALUMP010000171.1 GCA_027039745.1 Candidatus Parcubacteria bacterium | reverse complement strand
AACTATTTACTTTCCCCACAATCACAGGATATTATGGAACTATAACTCAAAAAGCAGTTGCAGCTTTCCAAGCTAAATATTCTGATGAAATTCTAAAACCTTTAGGTCTTACAAATCCAACAGGAAATTGATTTGGAAAAACAATAGCAAAAGCAAATACATTAGCTAAATGTTCTGAATAACTATTTATAGTTTAAACAAAAAACAAACTTTAGGGTTTGTTTTTTTGTTTTAAAGGTTGATGTTAGGCTATATTTAATGTAAGATATGCCAAATATGTCACGAAATGCAGGAATAATAACTTTTAAAGATGTCTCATACGAACACCAAGAAGGAAAGCCAATTTTAATTGAGACTAGTTTTTCTTTAAGACGTGGGGCTAAGCTCACATTAATGGGTAAAAACGGTGCAGGGAAATCTACACTTTTTGGATTAATTACTGGAAAGTATGAAGAGACAGAGGGAGCTATAAATATAATGCCAAAAACAAGTATTGCTGTATCAAGACAGGTAATACCACGAGACGAGTTAGAGTTGTCTGTAAGAGACTTTTTTCAAAATCTATTTTCAGAAAAAGTTTATAACATTGACCCAAAAATAGATGAAATTTTGCAAGTAGTAAACCTAGGACCAGAAAAAGGAACAGAAGCTTATGAAGCTTTTAAAGACAGAACAATTGGTAGTTTTTCTGGTGGGCAACAAGCAAGGCTTCTTCTTGCCTCAGCACTGATTTTAAAGCCAGAAGTACTTCTTTTGGATGAGCCGACAAACAACTTAGATACAGAAGGGATTTCTCATTTAACTAAATTTTTAAAAGAATACAACAAAACTGTCATCGTTATTTCCCATGATGCAGATTTTTTGAATTCTTTTACTCAAGGTGTTTTGTATCTAAATGCACAAACAAAAAAAATAGAAAAATATGATGGAAACTATAATGATGTTGTGAAAGAAATAGAAAGACAAGTTACAAAAGAAGTAAGAAAAAATGCGCAACTGGCAAAAGAAATTCAGACAAATAAAGACAAGGCTAACTTTTTTGCACACAAAGGAGGTAGGCTAAGAGCAGTGGCTAAAAAAATGCGTGAAAAAGTTGAAGACTACGAAGACAACAAAGTTGATGTTAGAAGAGAGGACAAAACCATAAGAGATTTTATCATTCCTGTTCAAAATAAGTTGCCACTTGATATTTTAAAATTATCATCTTTTACTATTTTTGTAGACCACACACCAAAAGAAAAAAAAGCAAATCTTGTTTTACAACGTGGAGACCACGTGCATATGACAGGCCCAAACGGTATCGGAAAGACTACACTCCTAGAATCTCTTGCTTCCCGAAGTGCAGATGGTGAAAAAATAGCAGATAGAGTAAAAATTGGATATTATAGACAGGATTTTTCAAACTTAGATTTTAAAAAAACACCAAGAGAAATTTTATTTTCTGTTATGGAAGAGCATGATGAGCAGAAGATGCGTTCACTTGCTGCAGGATTTTTAATAGACGCTGAGATTATAAATGCAAAAATTGGAAGCTTATCTGAAGGGCAAAAAGCACTTGTAGCTTTTGCTAGACTTACTTTAATGAAACCAGGTCTTTTGATTTTAGATGAGCCAACAAACCATGTTAATTTTAGACATATTCCAGTTATTGCTAAAGCTCTAGCAGATTATGAGGGAGCCATGATACTTGTTTCTCATGTGCCTGACTTTGTAGAAAAGGTTGCAGTTGGTAATACTTTTGAATTAGGAACATAACAAATCTTGCATTTGTATATTTTACTTATGCGGAGTTGTTTTAAAAAATAGAAATTTTAATTTCATTTATATATTTATATTCATCTTGCCGGTCATTATGATATTTTAATAATGTTTGAAAATCCGCCAAATGTCTTTGGACATCACATTTATATATTGACTCTATTAATATAATATGTTTTAATAAAGCTGAAGTAGTAAATAAAAAATTTATTATAATATGTTAAACAATACAAAATTAAAATTTGATGATGTTAAGGTTCAATGTAATTTGTTTGCAAAACACATTAGAGATAATGAAAAAAAACTAATTGATATTTTAATAAAATATGAAACATATTTAGTAGCAAAAGATGAGATTGATAGAACACTAGACTTGCTTGAAAATATTGATCTTAATAAAAAATATTTTTCTGGCAATAAAGTCAGAGAAATAGCAGTTTTTTTACCAAGCAATCAGCCATTATATGCTTTTTTTTGTTTTGCTGTTATTCCTTCTCTTCAAGCACAAAAGGTGAATCTGAGAATACCAAAACAAATGATTGATTTTTTCTCTCTCATGGTCGAAAAACTTAAAATACCAAATAATATACGTTTGTTTCAGTTAGAAAGAGAACCTTTTTTAGACATAGTAACTGCTACAAAATTTGATTATGATTTAAACAAAAAACGCCCTATAACAGATGTTGTAATTTTTACAGGTAAAGAAAAAAATGCACAATTAGTTAAACAGAAATTTAGTAAAGATGTATTATTTATTTTCAATGGTTCTGGACATAATCCAGTAGTTGTTACAGAAACTGCTGATGTTGATTTAGCAGTTAAAAGTGTTTTAAAGCTTCAACTATATAATCAGGGCCAAGATTGTGCCGCACCAAATAGTATTTTGATACAAAAAGATATTTATAATATTTTTTTGAAAAAGTTAAATGCAGAATTAAAAAAAGTTAAAGTGGGTCATAATATTGATTTTATTAATTCAGTTGGAGAAATATCAAATATAAATAATTTTAAAGATATTTCTGATATTTTAATTAGGAATTATAAATATATAAGTTCAAAAACTAATGCAAATATAGATTACTACACTAGAATAATGCGTCCAGTAATTATAGAAAAACCATTAAAAGATGGTGGAAATTATATAGAAAGTTTTGCTCCAATATTTTTTTTACAAAAGTATAAAAATGAAGAAGAATTGAAAACATATTTTCACAACGAAAGATATTTAAAAAATGTTATGTATTTGACAGTCTTTTCAAAAGATATAAATTTTATTAATTCTAAACTATCAACTAATAGCATAGAGTTTAAAAAAAAATATGGTGTTATCATCTTTAATAACAATTTACACGCTAAAGGGATAGAGAGAGGTATCTATGAGTATGGTGGTTATAGTAAAGGGGCATCTAGTCTTAGTATAAACAATTTTACAATTGCTATGCCTACTTTACCTCAAAGAGATATATATAATGTTTTAATAAAAAAAGATCATAAATTCATTAAAAAAAAAGAAAAAAATATTAATAATAATCATTATAAAAATACAGTAAATCAAAATAGGTTACATTGAAGTGAAAAATATTCTAAACAGATATTGGAAAAATTTTCTAATAAAAATATTTATGTATGCGCCACTGAAGCAAATCCTTCAAAACCCATTGATTTAAATGATTTCCGAAATATTATAATTTTATGTGCTGTGGCAAAAAAGCTTAAAGAAAGTGGTAAAAAAGTTAAAGTTATTTTTTCTTGAAATGATTTTGGTCGTTTTTATAAAGTTCCTAAAGGGGTCAACCAAAAATTAAAAAAATATATAGGTTTACCTTTATCAAATATTCCTAATTTGAATGATGGTAATATGTCTTATGCTAGGTATCATGAAAAAGTATTTGAAAAATTTATCAAGGATATGGATATTGACTTAGAATACAGATATCAAACAGATATGTATAAATCAGGTGTTTATGATGATTATATTATTTTGGCTCTTAAAAAAAGAAAAGAAATTGCAAAAATATTACTTTCTTCTATGACAGACAAAGAAAAACAACACGAAGGGATTATTGATGAAGAATATATAGAAAATTATTATCCAATTTCTGTATATTCTAAATTCACAGGAAAAGATAATACTAAAATTTTAGATTATAATGAAAATAAAAAAATCACTTATAAATGTATCGATAGTGGGGAGGTTGAAATTATTGATATAACAAAAGACAGAATTGTAAAATTAACACAACAAGTTGATAAAGCAATGAAGTGAAAATATGAAAATGTAGTATTTGAGTCAGTAAGAAAAATTAATGCTACTATTAGAAAAGGTGATGATGTATCAACTATAATTTTACAAAAAATTTATAATATGGAATCACCTGTTTATCAAGTTTATCAAGACTATAATTCTGTTTCCGTTGATGATTTTAAGAGAAAAATATCTGGTTCGGTTAATAATTCTATTTTGCCAGGAGAACTTTTAAAAATTTATACTCCAGAATTGTTAAAATGAATATATTATCAGAGTGATCCATCAAAAAAAATTTTATTAGCATTTGGTTCTGATATTTACAGACAATATACAGAGATGGACCAAAGAATGCAACAATATCAAACGAAAACTAATTTACAAGAATTGAATAGTTCTGAAAAAACATCTTTAGAGTTAAGTGGAATAGGACAAAAAGATTTAAAAAAATCAATACCTTTTAGACAAGCTGTGTCTTTTGGGCAAATAGTTCAGTGACAGGTCAATAAACTCCAGAAAATATTAGACAATATGGGATTTGATTATGACAAAAAGTCTATTATTACAAGATTAAAAAAGGCTAAAAATTGATTAGAGATATACAATAGAGACAAAATAATAAAATTAAGGAATACAAAAAATATTGATTTTATTAAATCAATGACAGAAGATGAAAAAAAATTAGTAAGAAGACTAAGAAGCAAATTAAAAAATATTAAAGATGTAGATATAAAAGATTTAGATAAGATAGTTTATGGAATTATTGATAAAAAAACCTTAGACAAAAAAAAGATTATCAAGAAACAAAAAGAATTCTTTGAATTGGTATATGGTTTATTGATTGGCAAAAAACAAGGACCAAGGTTATCTACATTTTTATGAGCAATAGAAGATAAAAGTATAATTTTAAAGTTATTAAATGTTTAAAAAAAATAAAATTTTAAAAAAGTTGAATAAAGCAATTAAAAGATCAGGTCTTTCTGAGTTTGTGGAGTATGCAGTGTTAACTGGTGGTTATGCTATACATAGTAAATCAAATCATGATATTGATTTATTAGTTGTTTTAAAAAAGGATTTTGAAAAACATGTTGATATAAAAGATAAAATAAAAAAGTTTTCTTTAAGCCATATAAAAATCCAAAAACAATTTAATTTTATTCCAGATTGAAATTTTCCAACTTATGTTGTTACTAGAGAGCAGATAAATGATATAGAAAAAAGTAGGGCTTTTATAGAAAAAGAAGACATCGCTTTTTTAAATAAATTTACAGTAGAGAAATGAATTAAAAGTTTAGAATCTGATTATAGAGTTATTTTATATCAATTAATTAGCCATAATCATGATATCTTTTTTGGTGATAAAAAAAAGTTGATAGAAGATACATCTAATGCTTTGTTTAATATATTTTTATATACATATAATATTTTTGGTTATTCGTCAGAATTATATATAGAAA
>JALUMP010000170.1 GCA_027039745.1 Candidatus Parcubacteria bacterium | reverse complement strand
AAAATACATTATAAAGATTATAAAAAAATAAAAAACTAATTGCTTTTTGCAATTAGTTTTTTTAGATAGTTTTTTTTATTTTTCTTTTTTATCATCGTCTACAACTTCTGCCTCTTTTGTTTGTTTTTCTTTATCTTTACTATTGTTGTTTTGTTGCATTTCTGCTGCAACAGCTTGTATTGCTATATTTAATTCATCAGAAGATGTTTTAATATTCTCAATATTTTCTTTTTCTATAGCTTCCTTTAACTCTTTAATTTTTGTTTCAATATTAGTTTTTGTTTCTTCTTTAATATTTTCTTTATTATCTTTTATTGTTTTTTCTGCCAATATAATCATTGCATCTGCATTATTTTTTGAATCAATTAAATCTTTTTTTTGTTGATCTTTTTCTTTATTTTCTTCTGCATCTGCTTTCATTTTATTGATTTCTTCTTCCGACAACCCAGAAGAACCTTCAATTCTAATAGAATTTTCTTTTCCAGATGTTTTGTCTTTAGCAGAAACTTTTAAAATACCATTAGCATCAATATCAAACATTACTTCAATTTGTGGAACTCCACGTGGTGCAGGAGGTATTCCATCTAATATAAATCTTCCTAATGATTTATTATCTGCAGCCATTGGGCGTTCTCCTTGCACAACATGAATATCTGTTGAAGTTTGATTGTCAGCAGCGGTTGAAAAAACTTGAGATTTGCTTGCTGGAATTGTTGTGTTTTTTTCAATTAATGGTGTAGCAACTCCTCCAAGGGTTTCAATACCAAGAGATAATGGGGTGACATCTAAAAGCAAAACATCTTTTACGTCACCTTGTAAAATTCCCGCTTGAATAGCAGCACCCATTGCTACGACTTCATCTGGGTTAATTGATTGATTAACTTTTTTACCATCAAATAATTTTTCTACTTCTTCTATTATTTTTGGCATTCTTGTTTGACCACCAACCATTATGATTTCATCAATTTCTGAAATCTTTATCTTTGAATCTTTTACTACTTTTTTAGTTACTTCAATTGCTCTTTCTATATAACTAGAAGCTATTTCTTCTAATTTTGACCTTGTTAATTTTAAACTAAGGTTTTTAGGACCAGCATCTGTAACTGTAATAAATGGAATATTTATATCAACTTCTTTTGAAGTAGAAAGTTCTTTTTTAACTTTCTCTGCTTCGTCATCTAGCCTTTGTAAAGCTGTAGAATCTTCTTTTAAATCAATACCGTGTTCTTTTTTGAATTCTTTTGCCATTCAATCTATAATGTCATAATCAATATCTCTTCCCCCCATAGAATGATCTCCACCAGTTGCTTTTACTTCTACAACTTTATCACCAACTTCAAGAACAGAAATATCAAATGTTCCACCACCAAAATCAAAGACAACTATCTGTTGGTCTTTGTTTTTATCGAAACCATAAGCAAGTGCTGCAGCTGTTGGCTCATTTATAATTCTCTTTACATCTAAACCAGCTATTTTTCCAGCATCTTTGGTAGCTTGTCTTTGAGAATCATTAAAATATGCAGGGACTGTAATAACAGCCTCTTTTACTTCTCCTCCTAATTTTGATTCAGCGTCTTTTTTAAGCTTTTGAAGAATCATGGCAGAGATTTCTTCTGGTGTTTTTCAATCATCACCAAATTTTACTTCTACACCCCCTTTTTTTGATTCTCTGGTTTTAAAAGAAACAGAATTAATAGTTTTTTGAATTTCTTTTTCAGAATATTTATGCCCTATCAATCTTTTTATTCCAGTTATTGTATTTTCTGGGTTGGTTACAGCTTGTCTTTGTGCTAATGTTCCAACAATATTATCACCACTTTTTGATTTTGCTACCACTGATGGAGTAGTTCTACCCCCTTCAGCATTTTCCAAAATTTTTGGTTTACCACCTTCTATTACTGCTACTGCAGAGTTAGTTGTTCCTAAATCTATTCCTATAATTTTTGTCATATAAATTATTTTTTTGTTTTTTTATTAAATATTAATAATAATTCCCTTTTGGGATTGGCTGTATTATATCATAATTAAAAAAAGATATATTTGTCATATATCTTTTTTTAATTATTAATTTATTTTTGTGATTTTATATGAGATTACTTCATTTTTTGGAGTTGTATAATCAAAAATATCATTAACTTTTTTGTTTATCATATTTTTTGCAAGTGGTGCATTTTCACTTAATTTTCCTTCTAGGATATCTGATTCAATTTCACTTACTATTTCATAAGTTTGTGTTTTTGTTGATGTATTTTTGGTAATTGTTACTTTTGATCCTAATGTTACGTAATTTGTTTTAGATTTTTTAATGAGTTTTGCGTTTTTTAAAATATCTTCGATTTCTTGGATTCTTGCCTCCATTTTTGCTTGGTCGTCCCTTGCTTGATGATATTCTGCATTTTCTTTTAAATCACCAAATGACTTAGCATCATCTAATTTTTCTGAAAGTTTTTGTCTTCCATGATTGATTAATTCAAAAAGCTCATCTTGAAGTTCTTTGTGTTTTTTCTTCGATAGATAAATCATAATTGCGGCATTATAGCATATTTTTAAATAAAATTTAAATTATTTTTTCTTTTTTGGTTAAAGTTTTTGTAACATCAACAAGGAAATGTTGTAAATCCTTACGACCAATTAATACTTGGAAATTTAAATTTTTTCGTCTTCCGATAGTTGCCCTAGAATGTATAGTTTTGTTATCTAAAAGTATTTTTATATTAACAATAGGTCTAATAGAAAAACCATGTGATGATCAAGAAATTGTAATATTTTCTAAATCTTGTATTTCTTTTCCAATATCTTGCATAATTTTTTTTGAAATTCCAGTATTCTTTTTATTTATTTTTCCATATTTAGAAAAATCTATTTTTGAAAATTCTCGAATTAAATTTGAAAAACCTAATTCTTCCGCTAAAGATTCATCTATAGAAGTTAAAAAAGCTCCTGTATCTATTTTGGCCTGTATATTTTTTTTATAATTTTCATTTTTAAAAATAGTAATATTTTCTATTCTTCCTATGATAGATTTACCAGAAATATTTTCTAAAATTTCTTCAATTTCACCACCAAAAAGTGATTTTCCAATATTAACCCCACGAATTGTTGTTTTGATATTTAGGCCTTTTATTCTATTTAAACGACCTTGTAAGCCATCTTGGTTAGCAATTTGAATAGATAAACCTGGTCTTGCATTTAATTCTAAAAACATTGGACCATACTTTCTATCAATTGCTATATCGACACCTAAATATCCAAGCCCTGAAGTTATTTGAGCATCAACAGCCATAGTAAGAATTTCATTTCAATGAGGTATCTTTATTCCAGATAATAACATCTTTGAATCTGGAGCTTTTTCTATTATTTTGTTTTTTCCGTAAATAGCTGTTGTTGTTGTGCCATTATGCATATCTATTCCTACCCCAACAGCACCTTGTTGTAGGTTGGCAGCGCCTCCAGATTTTTTTGTTGGAAATCTAACCATTGCCATAATGGGAACATTTTTATGTAAAATGATTCTGATGTCTGGGATACCTCTAAAAGAATATGGTTTGAATTCTTTTATTAAGGTTATACGTTCTTCAAAAAAAGCAACATCTGAACCACCATATAAAGAAAAGACTCCATCTAAAATATCAGTAATTCTTTTTTGAAGATCTTTTTCAGTAATTTCAGAACCATCTGATTTGATTCAAATATTATGGACATTTTTTTTTCTTGAAAAAGCTACTAATATACCGCCACCAGCAAAACCTCTATTTGGTTTTAATACAAATGTGTCGGGAAGAGAATTTCAATCAAACTCATCTAGTTCTTTATAATTTTTTATTTTTGCAATTAATTTAGGTGTTGGAATATTTTTTTTGTGTAAAATATCTTTAGTTTTTAATTTGTTGTCTGCAATTTCAATACCTTTTTTATGATTAAAAGGCCTTACATATAAAAGGTTTCTTGCATCTATACCCAAGATATCTTTACTTTTTTGATAATATTCTCAAAAAGTCATATCATTTATTTTTTTATTACATCTTTAAAACGAAAATATTCAGACAATCTTAGACCTGTTAATTTACCGATTAAAACATTAAAAGGAATTAAAAGTAAAATTATGTATGGGTATTTTAATAAGGTATTTATAAAAAAGGTAGATGTGATAGTTAAGTATCCTAAAGTTGTAATAAGTAGAGTCTCCCCTGCCACAATGGCTGCATTTTTTGTGCCATCCTTTATTTGAACAAGAATAAATTCTTCAGCTAAAATTATAATTATTAATAAAGGAAATAAAGATATATCAACTAAGGAATGTAAATTAAATAGACCAGATATTGTAAGTGCAAGTAATACAGATAATATTACAACCGTCATTAATATAGTCATCCTTGGTAAATAAAGTATTCTAAATTGGCTCATAAAGACTTTCATAATCATGGCTGTTACAACAACGATTACAAAAAAGAAAACCCCTTGTAGTAGACCAACAGCAATAAAAGCAAACATAATGATTGTTGGGACAAAAGCACCAAGTGTTTTTATTCCAAAAATATGTCTAAGTATCCCGACTAATGTCATAACAACAGGAAAAGCCAAAAGTAAAAAAATTGTTTCTAACGGAATATGTAATGTGTGTGTTAAAAAGTCTATAATAATATTTTGATTATGTAGCTCAATACATTGGTTGAGAAAGTTTAAATGTGTACACGACATAGAAGTGTATTATAGCACTTTTGTTTTAATTATAAATATTTTTTTAAAGTAAAAATTCAATCTTCATCAATATTTCCTTCTGCTGCATCTAACTCTTTTTGTTTCAAAAGTCATTGTAAATATCCAATATCTTCTTTTGCTACATCAGCTACAAATTTTCCTTTATGTTTTCCAAAATTAATTTTTTTGATTTCTTGTGGTTCTTTTGAAATTTGTATCATTTTCCTTAGAGTGTTTTTTGGATGAAGTTCTTTCATTTTTTTATATAATCTTTCAAACAAAGATTTTAGAACTATTACGTCTCCCATAGCATCGTGAGCGCTAGCCCCTTTTGTATTTAAGTTTAAAGCATATCTTAAATATTGAAGTCTATAAGCTCCAAGCTTTACTTCAGGGTCTAGAAATTGAGCAATTTTATAAGTATCAATAAAATCATTAATTTTAATATTTTCTTTTTCTAATATTTTTATATCAAATTTAGCATTATGTGCTATAAAGATATTTTTAGGATTTTTTAATATTTCAGTTAATTCTTTTTTATATTCTGATTCCGAAAAAGTTTTTAAATTTTCAACATCTTTATTTGTATAGTGGGTAACTTCACTTGCCTCTATTGATATTGGAAGTGGTGGTTTAAATAAAGATTCTTTTTTTTTGTCATTAAAAATATAAGCGACCTGAAAAAGTCTATCTTCTGAAGATATACCAGTTGTTTCTGTATCTAAAAAAATTAAATTATTCATATTAACTTTATTTTAAATTATTAATAGTCTTTTTGTATTTTATCATAAAGATAGATGCTTTCCTGAAAATAATTTTGTGAAACACTTGTGAAACATGTTTCACAAGATTTTGTGAAACAATTTAACGTAATGTTTCACATGAAACATTT
>JALUMP010000169.1 GCA_027039745.1 Candidatus Parcubacteria bacterium | reverse complement strand
TAATGGATGAACCATTTAATTTTGAACAATACATTTTACCTATTTTATTTACTGGTCTTTTCATTTTTTTATTTTTCTATTTTTTAAAAAATAGAAAATACTTAAAAAAGAATTCTAGCAATACAAGATTTAATCAAATAGAAGAAGAACTTGATAAAAACAAAAAACATTTTCACCTATTGGCAGATAAAATATTTAATAATGAAGATGATATATCCAATTTAAAAGACAGCACATCTTTTCTTATTGAGAGATATACAAATATCCAAAAATTTATTAATTTACCAGAACAGGAAATTACAGATATTGAACCAAATGAGCCTTCTGACGTAGAAAACTTTAAAGCAGAATTAAATATAAATGAAAATAATGATTTAACTAATATAGAAAATGATATTGATGATACATCTGATATTGAATATGAAAAATCAACAACTGATATATCTGAAAATTTATCTAAATTAGAGTCTTTAATTGGAATGGTTTCTCTCAAAAAAGAGATATCACTCTTGATTGATGTTCTTGAAGTTAATAAAATTAGAAAAAAGTTTGGTAAAAAAGAAATCAAGCATCCGTTGCATTCTCTTTTTCTAGGCAATCCAGGAACAGGAAAAACAACAGTTGCTAGAATACTTGGAAAAGTTTTTGTATCTGCTGGTGTTTTAGATAGAGGACATGTTGTTGAGGTCTCTCGGGTGGATTTAGTTAGTCAATATATAGGAAAATCAGCCATTTTAACTAATTCTAAGGTCGATGAAGCTATTGGAGGTATACTTTTTATAGATGAGGCTTATTCTTTGTTTAACGGCTCTGAAAATGATTTTGGCGGGGAAGTTATCTCTACATTGATTAAAAGGATGGAAGATGATCGTGGAAAATTTGTTGTCATTTTAGCCGGATATGAAGATGAAATGAAAAAACTACTAAATTCTAATACTGGATTAAGAAGTAGGTTTACTCATTCTTTCCATTTTTCAAATTATGCTCCAAAAGAATTGCTTGAAATATTTATATTGCAGTATGAAGATCAAAATTTTTCTTTAACAGATAGTGCAAAGCAAAAATTATTATCTATTTTTGAAAATAAACTTGAGGAAAAAAATCTTCAGTTTGGAAATGGTAGATTTGCAAGAACTGTTTTCGAAGCTGCAATTAAAAATCAATCTAAAAGAATTAGAAGAATTATGAACGAAAGAGATGTTGTTCTTTCCGACCTTGAATTAATCCAAGATGTTGATATAGAAATTTAGCATGTTCCTGAAATTGTCATAGTTTTTCAGTATAAGAAAAGAATGCATATGATATAATATAGGTAATTCAAATAGAAGAAAGTGAACCTATCCGCTCTAAATGGCAATGTCTTCTACTAGATTGTGCCTTTATTTGAAACAAAGGAAAATTAAAATGAAAAAAATAAAAAATATCTGGAAAATTATATTTGAATCGAACTTCTTATTGTTCTTGTTTATATATTTAGCTATTGGAGGAATCGCATCTTTAACTCCAATTTTTGATGCTAGTAATCAAAATCACATAGTTATAATCGCATTTTTATCTATTATTGTCTTTGCATCTATCGATGTAATCTCATCTCTTATTAAGAAAAAATAACCTTTTTTCTGAACTACTAAAACACTAGAGACTATTGAAATCTCTATGTGAAATCACTAAAAACTTTCCTTTATGGAGAATTGAGAGTAACTAAACTCTCTAAAAATTTTTTAAACACTTTTCATGTCTTTCAGCTGAAATCTTCCCATAGATAAATCTATGGGATTCATAAAATTTCACCCTTTTTTCTCATTATCTTTTTCTTCCTCCATCGAATCAATACAGCCTTGTTTATAGGCTCTTATAATAAGCGAAATAGAAACTGCACTTAAATCATTTAGATTATCGTGCTCATTTGAGTTTTTTAATAGTTTTTTTGCTGTGTCTGTTAATTTGTTTATCAATTTATCTAATTCTAATGATGCCATTGTTTGTAATTCCTTAATTTTATTTTAAATCTAATAAAGCACTTTGTACTTTTTTAAGCTTTTTCTGTTTATCAGAATCTGCCACATTTCCATAAATAACACTTTCAATTTGATCCAATCTAGTTTTTAATTGTGGAGCAAATTTTAAAGGTTTTTTATTCATCTCTATTTGGCTCAGATAAACATGTGGATTATCTGGATGCAAGAATACAGACATAACAACTTCGAAAGGAATATCATCTGGTGTATCAGAAAATTCTTTTTTTACTTTTACTATATCACCTTTTTTGATAATATAATCAGTGAAATCTACATTTTGAATCGACATATCATTCTCCTTTATCTTACGATCATGACAGAAGTTGCAAAACTTCTATGCATAAGGTTCAACAAACTATCCACCTTAGTATTTAATTCATTTTCTGAGTCAATATTTGTATTGGATTCAATCTTTAATGAAGTAATTTTTGCCTCATCTAAAAAAATTGTTGTATCTGATTTTAATTGATTCATTGCAGTAAAATAATGAAGAAGCTCTTCATCTATTCTACTCGCATTAAATTCAATAATTTTCTTTGTTTTAACCAAAGAACTTTCATCTGTTAAAAAAGAAGAAATATCTACTTTTTTAATTGTGCGTTTTTCTTGAACAGGAATTTCTCTTATCGCTGTACTTTTTTTCATTATTTCACCTCTTTATTTTCTTTTAGTGCTAAAGATATAACAGCTAATTGATTTTGTTCCATTTTTTCTCCTAATATATAAACATCTTTTGGATTTTTCTTTACAGAATAAAGATGAATTAGTTATATTATAAACAATTCACATAAAAATTAAAAAAAAGGAAATCTCTTGATTTCTTCATAGCGAGATTTTTTTATGTTATAATTTTAAAAACAAAGGAATAAATATGAAAGGAACAATGCAAGTTTTTTTTAAAATATTAACAGGAGATAGTATTTCAGTGAAATTATCAGATGTTTTGAAAAATGAAAAGGTTGTTAATGTTATTAAAACTAATTTTGGAAAAGGAATAAGAGGAGCTGTTATTAATATTCAAAATGAATGTGAGCTTACTATTGAAAAAGAAAATGTAATACATAATATTGAAATTCAAAAAAAAGATTTTCAAGATGCAATGTCTTTTGTTGAGGAATATATTGAAGAAAACAAATTAAACAAAAAAGATTTTCCAGTTGAAATCGTCGATATAAAGATATAGTTTTTATGTCGATATTTAATTTTTGCTGATTTTTTATAGTAGAAGAAAGATGTGTGAGAATACCACATCTAAATAAGAAACCTTTCATTGGGTTATTTTTTTCCAATATTTTCCACTTCCATCTCTGGATAGTAGTTCCTTGCAACTGCTTTTTATTCAAAACCGAAGCTTTAAATACAAGTAGCATTTCTTGTGTCCAAATATTTTACTCTAAGGTTCCACTAGGTCCGACTTTGCGAGCCGTTCTTCTTATTACGGAATAACTTCGTTTCCACTTAAATTAATCCAGTCTTGCGAACTGTATCAATCCTCTTTATTAGACTAATCTAACAGAGAAATTAAGCTGCTTTCAAATATTTGCGAAATGGACTTTGCTAAAATTATATTTTCATTTAATTTTTCATTTTATCAAAATCAGAACTGTTTTTAACAACATTTCTTAAGTCAATAAACAACAAATTTTGTTTTTGTCAATTATGAGCCATTTCTGAAGTTTCATAAGCTTTTGACTTACAAAATGCTTCCCATAATTTATGCTTTCATATAACATGTACTACTAACACCTTTTAAAATATCATCACACCGTTAAATGCTTAATAAAATAAAATGACTTAAACCTTTTTGCAGTTATGCATCAAAGAATAAATCTTCAGTTTCCAAACCTTGTCATCTTACAGCTTTTGCTTGTGGTAGATAAATTGCAAAGTTTATCAAGGCTTACATAGCGTTGCCCTTTAAGCCTTTGTTTCCACAGCTGTCGTACAGACAAAACTCCACCTTAATGAAGTTTCAATAGGTTGACTGATTGTGTAAAAGTTCCACTATAATAAAATAATGGCGAGAAAATGACAAATTTCCCCCTTTCCCGGCATTTCTACCGTTATACTCACGAACTCACACATCCGTTAGATATATTTTCAATTTTAATATTCATAAGCATAGAAATAAATTTCTAGGCTTATTCAAAAAATATTTTAAATAATCTTATAATGACGTTGCCAAAGAATAATTAAAATCATCCATTGTAATGCCGAATCATATTCAATAGTAATATTAAAATAACAAAAACCTATATTTCAAAGTTGTTATTAATTCTCATACAGCGAATCTTTTTTACAGATTAGGCATAATGTCACTATGCATCATCATATTTATTTCAAACAATAACTTAAAGCTACTAATTGAACATAAAAAAATGATTAAATTTAACGCCCGGACTTAAAAAATAAATTCTTAAATCCGTTTGTAGATGGGAAGTTTATCAAAAGGTTTCTTAAAGACTTCTTAAAGATAGAATATTTTTAGAAAATAAATTTATTTTTGTCATATTTTTCTTCCTTTTTAGGAAAATTTTTAATTCACACCATAAAAAATGGTGTGAACAACTATTGCTCTGTAACGAAAGAAGGTGGTCCAAAGATCCCACTCTTATTAAGTTTTATATTTGCCATCATTGACATTTGTTGCATTGGTTCCACTTTTTTTTTTATTTTTAATCTTGAACCTATTCCTTGTTTTCCTGGTGTTAATCCTAATTTGCTTTTTGTCATAATATCTCCTGTGGTTTTTATTTTCATCTTTGTGAAAAAATGAATTGTTGAATATATTATAATTTTTTTCTAAATTTAAATTATCTCAATATTATCCTTGTTTTTTTTATAAAACTATTATAAAATATATTTGCCTTTATTTTGGGATTATTGATTTCTATTTTTTAAGCTTCAAAAAGTGAACTCTTTATTTTATTGGTTGAAATTTTAATTCTAAACAATAACAATCATCTTTCTTTTGCAGCTTGGCACAACGTGCTAATTTTTCGTTTAAAAATCCTAAAATTCATTCAAAGAAAAGTGAAAACAATAAAAAAAGTGGGAGAAAAAAAGCAGCTGACGCATAGTTATATATATAATAATAATATGAGCGATTTTTCATTTTTTTTCAAATTCTCTGTATGCACCATAAATAGGGGGCTGTGGAGAATTTGAAAAATGCCATTTTTTCTTCAAAGGTTACCAAAAACCCCAGAAAAAAAATGCTATTTTTGCTAATTTTAGCTTATAGGTTACCAAAAACCCCAGAAAACATACCATTTTTGCACCCATAGGTTACCAAAAACCCATAAAAAAATGGCTCTTTTTTTAGTAGTTTTAAGCTATAGGTTACCAAAAACCCCCAAAAAAAGAGTTAATTTGCATTAAAAGAAATACTCTATTGGTGCAAAATAAAATCTTTCTATGTTATAATTTAATTTATATAAATGAGGTAAAAAAGATGAATAAAGAACAATATCTTATTGATTCTAATGAAAGAATTATTGAAAAAACTTTACAATTGGTTTCTTTACCTTTAAGTAATTTTGACACAATGAACGAACAAAAATTATTCAATTTAATTGTCTTTTTGGCACAAAAAAGTTTACATAAAAGTTTGCTTAAAGATAAAGATTTGACAGGGGAACAAAGAAGAATATATATTAAAT
>JALUMP010000168.1 GCA_027039745.1 Candidatus Parcubacteria bacterium | reverse complement strand
TTTTATAATAATAAGTATTCTATCTTTTACTTTAAAAAAGTGAAAATTAAAAAAGATAGTAAAGTATAGTAGGAGAAAAAAATGGTATTTATTAGTGATAATGGCAGTGCTAAGATTTCATACGGAACAGTATTTTTTATAGATAATACTGAAGTTACAGAAGAAGACAGAAAAGAAAGAGTTGAGGAAAGAAATATGGCTGATGCTCCTGTCGTAGAAGCCGTATATATTGAAGGTTTTTTGCATAATTGTTCAAAAACAAAAGCTGAAAATATTGAATATAATTCAGTTTTTATTAATTATCCAAAAAAAGACATAGAATCTGGAGAGTATGTTCCTGTAAAGAGAAAACTTACTACAAATAAGAGTTCCTTATTGTGGGTTTTAGGAAAGAAAGAAGACAAAAATGGTTTACAACGTTTTTCGAAATATAAATCAGGTATGACAAATGAAAGAATACCAGGTGAAGAGATTTTTGTTTTAATAAAGGAATCTGATCTTGACAAAAAAGAAGAGATTATTAGAGGCAGAATTATAGAGGTAATGAGAAAACTACCTATACCTATTCAAGAGAATTGGTTAGAAGATGTAGTTAGTAGTGTTGTTATTGAAAAATGTAACAAAACTAATATTCATGATCTTCGTGAAGTTTTTTATATAAAATTACCATCAGAAGGTGAATTGGAGAAAGCTATAACATTAGCATATAAAAAAGAATTATGGCTAAAATATCATAAAACAATACCAAAATTAGCATCAGTGCAATTAGGAGTCTTTGTTATTGAGTCATTTAAGTTAAAAGATTGGATGAATTTTTTGAAAATGTTTGGAAGAGATAAATTTATTGGTTATAGTGAATTGCATCAAACAGGTATTGTTTCATTAGTTGAATTAGTAGGTTCACAAGTTGCTATAAAAGCAATTAAAATTTATGGAGCGAAGATTTGGCATAGTTTAGAAACAAAATCTTTTTTTATGAGAATTCGTGAAAGAAAACTGATTCCAGAAAGAGATATCCCAAATATTAAAAAAATGATTGAAGAAGCAGAAAACAATTTGGAAAATGATCCAGATAATGTTTTATTTCAAAAAGATTTAGAAGAATCCAATAAAAAGCTTGAAATAGCAGAAAAAAGATTGGAAAAGACTTTGGAGAACAAAGTGGAAGATGAAATTGCTTTAATTAAGCAAATAATCAAAATTGCACATTCTAGTGACCAAAAAGAGAAAGCAAATTCTGCATTGTTAAAAAGTGGTATTGAGAATGTTGATAGAATCTTAAAGTATTGTAAAGTAGAAAACATATTGGTAAAAAAAATTACAAGAAAAAAACTACAAAAAATTCTTATAAGTTTAAAGTACGAGTTAGTAACTGATCCATTAGTTGCTGAAGTATGTGCCAGAGCCAAGGTTTCTCAAGCAGAATTTGAGGTTTATCAAAAAATCTGGGGTGAAAGACAAGAAATTAGAGAAAAAGCACCAACAAGAATTCCAACACTTTCAGGAGATGTTGGTGATTTACATTGGGAAATGTTAGATCAAAGAGATGAAAATATTTTAGTTGCAGGAAATGAAACACATTGTTGTCAACATCCATTAGGATTAGGTGGTGCTTGTGTTTATTATATGTTAGACAATCCTGAAACATCAACAATTTTCAAAGTTTCAAAGAAAAATAAACTTGAAACACATGCACAATCGTTTACTTGGTTGGATGAGGAAAAAAACATTCTTTGTTTTGACAATATTGAAGTAAATGGAAACTTAATGAAAAAAGAGATTATCGATTGTTATAGAGATTACAAAGATAAAGTTCTTATGACAACATCATTTAATTTTGATGAGTATACTATTGGAACAGGATACTCTGATGTAGTTTTAGATAATTTAAGAAACGCAGTAGGTCTTAAAAAAGCTTCAATTCCTGCGTCATTAGGTTATAGTGATGCAGGAAACCAAAAAATATTAGAGTAGGTGAAAAACCTGCACTAATACTAATTCCTATAAGGAAATTATATATTTACAACTCCATTTTGGATGGAGGAAAGATTTTGTTTATGATATTTAAACATACTCCTCAAATATCTTTTTATATGATATAATTGCAAATAAAAAGGTAATAAAAATGAATTCTTCAAAAATAATAGAAACAGATATATATAATTTAATACCAACACCTTATCAACCAAGAGTCAATGAAGAAGAGGGGTTGGAAGAACTGCAAAATTCAATTCAAGAAATAGGATTAATTAATAAACCAAAGGTGATTATGCATCCAGAACTTCCAGGAAAATATATAATTCAAACAGGGCACAGAAGAATAAAAGCTTTAAAGAAATTAAAGTTTAAAACAGTGACTGTTGAAGTGCTAGAAAAAGAAGATTCGAGAATTCCACTTGTAGACAATTTGTTGAGAGTTGATTTACATGTTGTAGAACTAGCGAATGCAATACAAGAAGGGTTAGAGCTAGAATTATTTTTCAATGAAGAAGATGTTGTAAATACAACTGGATTGTCTTTTTCTGATGTGAAAGCAATGTTGAAATTTGGAGGAAAGTTTCCAGATTATATAGTTAATTTTCTACTTGAAAATAAAAAATATGTTTTCTCTTCATCTTATGATGTATTAGAAAAATTAGCAATCTTAGCAGAGCTAAAGCCTGGAAAAAAAATATTAATGTTTGTTTTAAATGAAATAAGGAAAAGAGAGAGCGAAGATGGTGCAAATATTAAAGCTTTTAAAGAACTGATATCAATAGAAATAGAATCACTAGTAAGAGAGAAGGAAAAAGAAAATTTATTTCCAATAAGAGAAGAAAAAGAAAAGATTGTAGAAACTAATAAAAATGATGAAATTAAAGATATATTTGATACAATAAAAGAAAAAAAAGAAGATGAGAACTCTAATTTTAATGAAACTGTAAAAATGGAAAAAGAATATATTGAGGAAGAAGAATTTTGTGTATCAGAGTATGAAAATACTATAAAAGATTTAGGCTTAAATGTGTCATATGATGATGATTGGAAAAATATAAAAATAAAGATATCATTAAATGAACTGTCAAAACTTTCAGCTACTAAGCTTTTATCAATATTTGGAAAAATTGAAAAAAAAATAAAATAAAAAAGGGTTAAAATGAAAAAAAATACAAATCAAAACGAAGAAGTGCTAGCGATGTCTATGTTAGGATTAAATGATAAGGATGAATATGAAGAAACTTTATTATTTGGGATAAAACACTTTTATATTTTCAGGAGATCATTTCCATCATTACCGGGTGGCGATGAATTCGCAAATAATTTAGTGACACAAGCACTAATGAAAGCAGTGTTTTCATATGATCCATCACATGGTACAGCATTTAATACACATTTTTACAACAAAATAAGAGGTGAAATAACAATATATATAAAAAAAGAAGAATCAACTCAAGATTATGCACAAAAATTAATTGAAAATGGAGATATTGTAATAAAATATACAGATGATGGTTTTGAATCAGATTCTGTGTCAAAAATAAATATTGAAGATGAAATTATTGCTGAAGATGATTATTATAGGAAAAGAACAGCAACTCTTATGGCAAAATCAGAATTACCAATGAAATTACAAAGAGTGCTCTATGCTTCTCTTGAATATGATAAGATAAGAAATGCAGCGGATGTTCTTGACTTGGAAATACCAGAGCTAAAAAGATTGAGAAATCAAGCATTAGCTTTAATCTTAAAAAAAGTGTTAAGAAGCAAACATTTAACAGATGAAGAAAGAACTGAAATGAAAAAAGATTATCATCTTATTTAGACATATAGGATGACTAATGAATATTCAATATGTGGATTATAAAGAAAGAAAAACAAATAAGGAAAAGGTTGTCCCTTATGATAAATTGAAACCATTTGTAAAAATAGAGGTAAAAACTGATGATAATACAATAAAAGCAACATTTAATTATTTAAAAATGGATTTATATTTAAAGAATTTAAATAAAGATATTTTAGTTAATAACTCATCTAAAGACTATTTATTATTATGGAGAGTTTTTCTTCTTGAAAATAATTTTTTTGATAAAACAATACAACAAAATAAAACATTAGATTCTTATGAAAAAAAAGTAAAAAATAGAATGATTTTAGATGCATATATTAGAATGAATACAATGGAAGAAAATTCTTTTTTGTTTCAAACAAATAAAATATCAATGTTATCTTTTTTTTCTTTATCTGAATTAATAGTATTATCAATACTGAGTATATATGGAGAACATATTAAAAAAGGTTTCTTATCATCCAACACAGCACCAGTAAAAAAAGTAAAACACAGTTATAATGCTTTATTGTTTTTTAAATATATTTTTGAATATGAAATTGATTTATTTATTTTTGATATCATGAAAAGTTATACAGAGAATCAAACAAATTTATTAATAGAACCAAAAAATGTAAAATTTGAGAATATAGAGTTAAAAAATAATTTTGTTTATAAAAAAGGAAATGAAATAGGCTTCAATAAAAGAGATTTGAAAAATGAAGAAGGAATGCCAATTCATATTTTATATCAAATTCTAAAATCAAAATTTGGAATTTTTTCATATGAAATGATCAGGACATTATCTAAACTAGAAAAAGATAGTGTTATTGATTTTTCAAAAGGTGTAATAAAAATAAATAAAAATATAGAGAAATTATTTACATTATCTTTGTATGAGAACATGGTCAGTTTCATTAAAGAAAATAATACATCAAGTGCAAATGCTATTGTGGCTGAAATATTAAGAAAAAAAGAAATTCAATGTCAAGATTGTAAAAAAGGAATTTTGATGTTTTCAAGGGGAGCTTACTGTTCTCATTGTGATGTAAAATTTAAAAAAGAATATTACAATATATTGCTTACTCAACAACAGATTTCAATTTTGAATTTTACTAAGCAAATACTGTTTTTTAAAGATAAAAGACCAATGATTTTATATGCAAAAAAAGAAAAAAATAAATACTTTTATACAGTTGAAAAAAGTGTTTGATTCCTAACGAGATGTATCAATTTTTTTAGCTAGTGAAGCTATTTTTAAGTATATTAATGTTATGATAATATAAAAATCAAAGAAGATTTAATAATATTTAGTTTTTTGTTAACAAATTCAGTAAAAAAGCTATAGTTTATTTATCATAATTTAGTAGAAGACATCGCCTTTTAAGGTGGTGAGGTTCACTGAAAAAATTCAGTATTTTAAAAAATAATATTTCTAAAAAGGAAAATTATGAAAAAAACAATTTTAATAATTGCTTTCATTAATACAGTTTATTCCACTATGTTATTTTCATCACAAAGGGTGAATTCTACACATATTCCAGAGCTTCTAACGACTGCTATTTTAATGAATGAATGTTTAAAAGAAGGTGATTATTGTAATCCATATATTATCTCATTAAACAGTACAAAGGATAAAATAAAAGCGAAAAAAAACGGTTTTAAAATAAAACACAGAAGAAATATATATTGTTATAATGTTAAAAAATGTGTTGAAACAGTAAAAAAATTACAAGCAATAAAAATCAATAATTTAGACTTAGGTCCTTTTCAAATAAGTATAAAATACAATAAATTAAAAAATATTGAAAATTATTTTATTTTCAATAAAGCGAAAAAAGAAGTTCAAAAAATACTAGCGAATTTAATTAATAAATTCGGTTATTCTTGGTACACGATAGGAAGATATAATAGTGGAACAAAAAGACTAAATAAAATATATTGTAATTCACTGTGGAAAAATATTAAAAAAATTCAAAAAAAAATCAATTAATTTAAAAAAAATTTAAAAATGTTTTTTTATTTTAATTTATATGGTATAATCAAAAACA
>JALUMP010000167.1 GCA_027039745.1 Candidatus Parcubacteria bacterium | reverse complement strand
GTATTAAGTTGTATAAGATAAAATAATTTTATGAATCAAGAATACAATCAAGAAATTAAAAAGTTAAGAAATAATATAGATGATATTGACCAAAAAATTTTAGCATTATTTGCTCAGCGTTTTGATGTGATTAACAAAGTAGGAATTTTAAAAAAACAACATAATATTTCACCATTACAGCCAGCACGATGAAATGAAGTTTTAGAAAATATATGTCAAAAAGGTGGACAGAAAGGATTATCAAAAGACTTTATAAAAAATATTTGAAATAATATACACCAAGAAGCATTAAAGATAGAGAATAAAACTGGTTTAATACAGAGATAAGATGAGTAGTAAAAAGTATAAAATGAAATTATATTTTTTCTTTTTTCTATAATGTTTTTGTGTTAGAATATCTCTTATGACACAAGTTAATAAAACAATGGTAGATGTAACAGCACCTGGGGTAAAAGCACAAAAGGGTGGTGTCCATCCGCTTACAAAAGAGCTTAGGCGTATGGAAAATATTTTTAGTTCTTTAGGTTTTGAAATAGCAGATGGGCCATGAATTGAAACAGAAGAAATAAATTTTGACGCTTTAAATGTTCCTAAAAATCATCCTGCACGTGATATGCAAGATACTTTTTGAATCAAAAATTTAGAAAATACAGTGTTAAGAACTCAAACATCTGATGTTCAAGTAAGGTATATGAGAAATAATAAACCACCAATCAGAATTGTTGCTCCTGGTAGAGTTTTTAGAAATGAATCAACAGACGCAAGACACGAGGCTGAATTTCATCAAATGGAAGGTTTAATGATAGGAAAAAATGTTTCAGTTGCTAATTTTAAAGCTGTTATTGAGGGTTTTATGAGAAAGTATTTAGAAAAAAGCAATTTAGAAATCAGAACAAGGCCTGGATATTTTCCTTTTGTGGAGCCAGGTTTTGAAATTGATGTAACATGCTTTGGTTGTGGTGGTTCTGACAAAAAGTGTCAACTTTGTTCAGGGACAGGGTGAGTAGAGATTATTCCAGGTGGCATTGTTCATCCAAAAGTTTTAGAAGCAGGAGGTATTGATCCTAAAAAATACCAAGGTTTTGCTTTTGGTATGGGGATAGAAAGGATTATTATGGCAAAATATGGAATAAAAGACATTCGTGATTTTTTAAATTCCAATACAGAGATGATTAAACAATTTAATTAATATTATTATGCAGTTTTCATATAAATGATTAGGGCAATTTTTTGAAGGAGATTTGCCAGAGATAAAAGTTTTACAAGACAAACTTAGTTTGCATTCTTTTGAATTAGAAGGAGTTGAAAAAAAAGAAGACGATGTGTTAATTGATTTAGATATTTTGCCGAACCGTTCATCTGATTGTATGTCATATAAGGGAATAGCTCAAGAAATTTCTGCACTTTTTGGGCTTAAAATTAAAGACAATATTTTCAAAAATCCAGATGGTAAGGCTGGTTTAGATACTTCTGATTTTGTAGATTTAACCATAGAAGCCACAGAGGTAATTAGAGCTACAAAACGTATTGCATTAAATGTTAAGGTTCAACAATCACCACAATGATTGAAAGATATACTATCTTCTATTGGTCAAAAAAGTATTAATAATGTGGTGGATATTACAAATTACGTAATGTGGATGACAGGGCAGCCAGTTCATGCTTTTGATTTTGATAAGATTTCTGGTGGAGACAAAAAAGAAATTAAAATACGTTACGCAGAAAGAGGAGAAAACATTGTTGACTTAAGCGGAGATTCTCACGAATTAGACCAAACAATGTTAGTTATTGCAGACAATGAAAAAGCTTTAGATATTGCTGGTATAAAAGGTGGGCAAGATACTGGAGTAGATGAAAATACTAAAACTGTTTTAATGTCGGCTGTGAATTTTGATTTTCAAAATATCAGAAATACTTCTCGTAAATTAAAGTTAAGAACAGATGCTTCTATAAGATATGAAAATCAGGTCCCACTTTGCCGTTTAGATGATGCGATGGCTCTATTCTCAAGACTATTGGAAGAATTGGCTTCAGCTTCTGTTGCAGAAAAAATAATAGATACAAATCCATCTGATCTTGGTTTTAGAAAAGAAATCAAAATTTCAGTAGAAAAGATAAATTCTATTTTAGGAACGAATATGGATAGTCAAATAATACAAAATATTTTTCAGTCTTTAAGACTTGAAACACAAATAACAGGTGATGATTTTGTTGTCCATATTCCTTGCGATAGACTTGATTTAAATATTCCAGAAGATTTAATAGAAGAAGCAGGTAGGGTTGTAGGTTATGATAATTTACCAGATGAGATGCCGAAGGAGGAAATGTTTTTCCCAGTTATATCAGAATTTAAAACAAGTTATTATAAAGTTTTAGATTTATTAGTTTCTTTAGGTTTTTTTGAAATTCATTCAAGAATTTTGTCATCAAACGGAGTGATAGAATTACAAAATCCATATACATCAGAATTATCTTTTGTAAGAGACAATCTATTAGACAAATTGAAAGGAAAAGCAATAAGAGAGTTAATCAATTTAGATGAGCCAAAACTTTTTGAAATTGGTAAGATTTTTACAGACTATAAAACAGATGATAAAAATAAAATAGTTGGAGAACATTGGTCTTTTGCAGGGATTATAGGTAAAAGAAAAATAAAAGAAAAACAAAAAGAGGATCTATTTTATAAAACAAAAGGTTATTTAGAAAAGATTTTTGAGGTTTTATCTATCAAAAATATAACTTGGAAAGATTCACAAGACAGTGATTTTATGGCAGAAGTTTATGTTAATGATGTTTTACTTGGTTTTGTTAGTGTTAATTTTTGGGAATTAGATTTTGAAAAAATGATTGACAACATTGACCAAAAAGTTGAGTATAACTTGGTCTCTAAATATCCAAAAATTTCAAGAGATATTGCTTTTTGGGCAAAGCTAACAGATAAAAAATCTGAAGTAGAAAAAATTATTAAAGATGTTTTGCCTCCAGAAGCAACAAAATTAGAGCTTTTTGATATATATAAAGATGTTGAAAATAACAGAAAATCTTTTGCTTTTAAAATTGATTTTCAGTCTAGCTCAGAAACATTGTCAGATGATTTTGCAAATACTTCTATAGAAAAAGTATACAATGCCTTAAAAGATGCCAGTTTTGAAACTAGATAAGAAAAACAGAGAAGAAAAAAGAAGAAAAATGAGGCTTCGCCTCATTTTTCTTCTTTTCATTTAAAAGCTTGACATATATTTACAATATGCTATTATATTACAACTTATGAGCAAACAAATATCTAACGAAAAAAGAACAAATCAACCAAGAACTTTAGGTGGTAGATTTTCTAATGT
Source organism: Candidatus Parcubacteria bacterium (assembly GCA_027039745.1). Taxonomy (GTDB): domain Bacteria; phylum Patescibacteriota; class Minisyncoccia; order Phycocordibacterales. The sequence continues at coordinate 2,518 of JALUMP010000167.1, read as the reverse complement.
AAATGAAGAAAGACGAGAGATAGATTTTTCCAAAATTGCTTTACAGGGGATGGTTAAAGTTTTAAAAGGATTAAAGTTTGTTAACAATCGTATCGTTTGACCACACATTACAAAACCAGTCAGTAAAGTTGTTGTATCTCCTGTTCCAGCAGGGATCAATGGTGTATCCGAAAAGATTTTTAAAAAAAGATTTTCTCCATTAGATAATATTTTGCCAACAAAAAAAGATTATGTAAAAACCACTTTGGCTACTTTTACTTTGGCTACAATGATGTTTACAAATGTTGGTGCTGTAACAAAAAACTCAATTGAAAATAAAAATTTTGATATCAAAGATGTTCATATCAATCAGGAAAATGTCGATATCGTAAAAGATGAAGTAAAAAATGTTGCAAAAAATACAAAAGATAAAATGTTTAAACCTTTTGAGCCGAAGGTTATTTATGTAAACAATGTAGATGAAGAAGCTACGAAAAAAGTAGATGGAAAAAATATCGAAAAAAAACAAACACTTCAAGAAAATAAAAAAGAAAACAGGGTAGATTCTCAAGAAGTTAAAGAAGAGGAAAATACAAAAAACCAGAATGAAAAAAAATATACAAATGAAGACGTTTTGGATCTAGCAGAAAAAATGGCACAAGAAGCTTTTCCAGATACTAAGAACGTAGGTAAGGTTTTTAGAGCAGTAGCTTCTTCGGAAAGTGGTGGAGGGAATCCAGATGCAAAGTCTAATACAGATATCACAGCAGACGGGCAACCTTTTTCAGTTGGGGCTGTTCAATTCAACATGACAGTTCACGATATTCATTTACCAAATGGAGATATAATAAAATGCACAAAAGCTTTTAAGGGAACAAATTACAATGCTGTTGTAATTAATCAAAAATTATATGATAAGGCAGTTAAAGTTTTGTCAGACCCAGAAGTATCTCTTTATAATGCTATTTTAATTGCTCAAGAAAGAGAATCTTGAGGAAAAAGAGGTTTTAGGGCATGAGGTGCTTATGCTTCTGGAGATTATTTAGGTCATATTCCAAAAGAAGATAGATTGTATTATGTTGAAAGACACAATAGAATTTGGGGAACAAATTTTGCATTAGATGCAAATGGTAGAGTTATTAAAAAACTAGCAGTTAACAAATAAATTTAAATATAAAAAAAAGCACGACCTTCGGTCGCGCTCTTTTTATACAAAATATTACCACAATAGGAAATAAGATGGCTCAGAAATTACCGCAATTAGACAATTCCAGTATCAGTCATTGCGAGCTTGCGAAGTAATCTAGAACAATTTAGTAAAATGATAATCGCAAATATTTACACACAACGCTGCTATAGCAGCGTTGTGTGTAAATGATCTAATTTTAAAAACCTACAAAAATAAATTAAATTGCTACACTTTCTCCGCTCCGCTTCAAAAGCTCGCAATGACAGGTTTATTTCGTCATCAAGAACCATGAATTTATCTGCTTTCAAAGACGTAGCAATCCAACAACAACCACAAATCTGAAATTATCGGTATCCGTTATTGCGAACGAAGTGAAGCAATACAGTATTAAACCCTATGTTTAAAAGCTTCTTTAAGTGTTATTTGGTCTGTATATTCAATTTCAGCTCCCAAAGAAAGTCCGCGTCCAAGTTCTAGCATTTTAAAATTATATTTTTTTTGTAATGGTTCTAAAATAGATTTTATATAATTTTTTGTATGTTCACCTTCAGGGTTTAAAGAAAGAGCAAATGTTATTTCTTCTATTTTTTTGTTTTTTATTTTTTCTACAAGTGCATTTAGTCTAATTTTTGTTTCAGGGTTTTTTTCAGTTAATTTTAAATTTCCTCCAACCAAAAAAAATCCTCCGCCCCATATTCTGTTAGAAATAATATTTTCAAAATCTTGATTAGTGTTAAGAATTAAAATTTTTTCTTGGTTTCTTTTAGAGTCTGAACAAATATTACAAATATTATCCACACTTTCAGAATTTTCAAAAAAACGATTACAATCTTTACATTGTTTTGTTTCTTGTCTGATATCTTTTATTAAGCTTGATAATTTGTTAATATATTGAGGATTTTTATATAGTAGAGCAAAAACAAAACGTCTTGCTTGCTTTGGTCCAATTCCTGGGAATTGTTTAAAAAGTTCTTCTAGTTTTTTTCTTTTTAACATAGAAAACATTTTATCACTTTTCTTCTTTTTTCTCTATTTTTTTCTTTTCATTTTTGTTAAATAAGACGAAGTAATTTATACTTTTTATTTTCATGAAAAAATAACCCATCTATCCGTCATTGCGAACGAATGTGAAGCAATCCAGAAACAAACCTAGATTGCCACACTTTTTCCGCTCTGCTCCAAAAGCTAGCAATGACAGGTTTTGTTTTGTTATTGCAAATCAAAAAATTCCGGTATCCGTCATTGTGAGGAACGAAGCAATCCAGAAATTTATTTTAGTAAAAATTGATATACGATTTTCATTAATATATTCCGCTAAGTAGTTGTAATTTTTTATACAAAGCTTAAAAA
>JALUMP010000166.1 GCA_027039745.1 Candidatus Parcubacteria bacterium | reverse complement strand
TGTGCGAATGGTAGGACTCGAACCTACGACCTCATCATTATCAGTGATGCGCTCTAACCACCTGAGCTACACTCGCATATATTTATTTTAACTTTTTTGTATCATAAAGAACGATTTATGATAATTTACGCTTATGCGCTCACTGATTCCAACCTTGACCTGAGCTACACTCGCATATCTTAATTTTATTATTTTATAATATAAAAAATATTCTGTATATATTTACACTTATGCGCTCACTGTAGTCTAATCTTGACCTGAGCTACATTTATATATTATTTTGTATTTTACAAAATACAAAAGAGATTATAGCAAAAAGTCGCTAAAAAATAAATACTATTAATAAATACTAAATTTCTGGAGTCATCTCAAAAGTTTGTTAAAAACACAAAAAGATTCTATTTTTGCTATACGTCGTAAATGTCTTTCTTGATTTGTAAAATCAGTAGATAATCATTTTAAAATCGTATCTTCTAAATCTTCAGGATAAACAAAACGTGCCCCAATAGATAATACATTAGCATCATTATGTTTTTTAGATAATTCTAAAATATCTGTGTTACCACCATAATAAACTATTGCTCTTACATTTTTAAATCTATTGGCAACAATTGCCTCTCCTTGCCCAGAGCCGCCAAAAATAATGGCAATATATTTATCTGGATGTAAAGATACTTTATGAGCTGCTTTTGAGATAAAGTCTGGATAGTCGTCATCTTTATTATATTCAAAAGCCCCCATGTCTTCAAACTCATATTTTTTTGATTTTAAAATTTCTTTAGTCTTTTCTTTGAAAGAAAATCCTGCGTGATCTGTTGCTAAAAGTATTTTTTTCATATCTTAGATTATATCACACCTTTATTACGTCTTTTTTGTTAAAAATTTTAATTGACACGTCTGTTATAATTAAGATATTAATAAATTAATTAAAAAAAATAAAATGTATTCAGATGACGAACTAATCACTTGTAAAAAGTGTAGAGTAGAAATAGATAAGATGGAGGAAAAAAATATTGTATCTCCAAAAAATTTAAAAAGGCTAAAACACCCAAGAAGAATTTTATATGCCAATTTTCCAATAAAAAAAGATAATGGAGAAACAGATATCATTACAGCTTTTAGAGTTTTATATAATGATGATTTGGGTCCAGGAAAAGGTGGTATTCGCTTTCACCAAGATGTTGATTTAGATGAGGTAACAGAGCTTGCTTTTATTATGACTTTGAAAACTTCTGTGGTTGGTCTTCCTTTTGGTGGCGCAAAAGGTGGGGTGCGTATTAACCCAAGAGACTATTCGGAAACAGAGCTAGAAAGAATCTCTAGAGGGTATATAAAAGAGTTTTGAAAGTATATTGGTCCACAAGAAGATGTGCCAGCTCCAGATGTAAATACTAACCCACAAATAATGTCTTGAATGAGAGATGAATATGAAAAACTTGTTGGAGAAAAAACACCAGCAGTAATTACAGGAAAATCAGTAGAAGATGGAGGGTCTTTAGGTAGAGACAAATCTACATCAATGGGAGGATTTTATATTCTACAAGAAGAATTTAAAAATAGAGATAAAAGTGATGTTTCTGTGGCTATTCAAGGTTTTGGAAATGTTGGCTCACATTTAGCTCAAATGTTGTTTGATGCTGGGTATAAAGTCGTAGCTGTTTCCGACAGAGAAGGTGGAGTTTATAAAGAAGATGGTTTAGACATTCCAAAAATTATGAGTTGTGTTTACGGGGGAGATAATAAAAATGAGTCTGTAATAAATTGCGGAGAGGGTGAAGTGATTTCAAACAAAGATTTATTAGAATTAGATGTTGATTTATTGGTTCCAGCAGCATTAGGTGGTGTTATAAATAGAGAAAATGTTTCTGACATAAAAGCAAATGCGATTATTGAGATGGCAAATGGTCCTATTTTGGTTAATGCAGAAAAAATTTTGAAAGACAATAATATAAGGGTAATTCCAGACTTATTGGCAAATTCTGGGGGGGTTATTGTTTCTTATTTTGAATGATATCAAAATTTACATGATGAAAAATGGGATTTAGAGAAAGTAAATAGCCAATTAAAAGAGAGGATTATTGATGCATATAATAGAATTATAGACGTTGCCAAAAAAGATGATTTAGATTTAAGAAAAGCTGCTTATAAAATTGCAATAGAGCGAATTAATCAAGCTCAAAAATAATATAAAAACACGAGACACATTGTCTTGTTTTTTTATAATATCTTCCTAAATTTTCCTAAAGATTCTTTTATAACTCCTTTAAGTTCTAAAATAGAAAGCTCTGTATTAAGTGTTGTAATATTTATATTAAGTTGTTTTTGGATCTCTTGTTTATTTTTTGGCTCATCTAAAATATTCAGTATTTGTTGTTCTCGTTTAGAAAAATTGTCTAAATCCAGTTTCTCTTGTTTTATTATTTTATTATTTTCTCCTAATAACTCTAAAATATCGTTACCAGAAAAAACAGGACACGCCCCTTGTTTTAGTAATGCATTTGAACCATCAGAATATTTAGAAAAAATAGAATTTGGAATTACCGCCAAATCTTTGTTGTAATCCAAGGCGAGCCTTGCTGTAATAAGTGTTCCTGATTTTTCTTTTGCTTCTACTACTAAAACAACATCAGCAAGCCCAGCCATAATTCTATTTCTTTGTGGAAATGACCATGGTGTTGCTTTAAAATCATTATCAAACTCGGACAGCAAAAGACCTTTATGGTCTAAAATATTTTTTGCAAGATTTAGATTTGATTTTGGATATATTATATTTTCATCTAAACCAGAACCAGGGATAGCTATTGTTTTTAAATTATTTTCCATTGCGTATTTATGAGCTAAAGCATCTATTCCTAAAGCAAGTCCAGATATAATCACTATATTGTAACCTGAAAGATCTTCTATTATTTTTTGTAAAGCCTCTTTAGCATAGTTTGAGTGTTGGCGTGAACCAACAATAGCAACGAATTTATATTTATTTTTTGGAAAAAGAGTTCCAACAAAATTAATTTGTTTTGGGCAATCATTTATATTTAAGAGTGGTGATAAAAAAGTATCTTTAAACTCATTTTTTGTAATTTTTTTAATAGACATTAATGGTAATTATAGAGGGCTTTTAATATTTTTCAATTTTGGATTTGTGACTTGTGTATAAATCTGCGTTGTTCTTATGTTTGCATGCCCCAACAACTCCTGCACATATCGGACATCTGTTCCATTTTCCAACAAATGCGTCGCAAAACTATGACGTAAGGAGTGAAAAGTGGCTTCTTTTTTAATCACCGCCTTTTTTAACGCTTTTTTAAAAACAGCTTGAAATGAGCGAGTAGTGAGCTTGCCTCCACGATTTGAGTTAAAGACAAAGTCGTTTAAATTTTTTCCCGCAATTAAGTTTTGAAAATCTGTTTTTAATTTTTCTGGAAAAACAGTTATTCTGTCTTTTTTGCCTTTAGTATTTTTTATATGCACAGTTAGCTCTTCTATATTCAAATCTTTTATTTTTAGATTTTGTATTTCAGAAATTCTCAACCCTCCCGCATAAGCTAAAGATACAGCCAAACGATATTTTTGATTAGAAATATTATCTATAATTTCTAAAATTTCAGCTTTAGTTAAAACTACAGGAAGTTTTTTGGTTTTCTTAGCGAATTTCAAATCAATTTTATTATCGTCTTTTAAAACTTCTTTATAAAAAAATTTAACAGAATTCAAAGCTAAATTAATGGTTTGCGAAGAATTACCTTTTTCTACTTTTTCTAGCAAAAATCTCTCAATTGCATCTTTTTTATTTTTAATATTTTTATTTTTAGCAAATTTTAAATACTGGTCTATATACATCAAATAAGATTTAATAGTTTTAGGAGAATAATTTTTTAATTTCAATATTTTTTTTGTTTGTTTTAACAAATCGGTCATGTTATTATAATATTGTATTTAATAAATACATATTATCAAATATTCGCATAACATACAAGTTTTTACACGAAATAAAAAATTTACCTCGCATAAAAACCAGTTAGGCGAAATAAAGTTAATATTTTTTTATGAAGACAGTCATTAATAAATATCTAAAAATAAGTCTAATTACTAGAATATTAATTAGCATAATAGCTATATTGCTATTTGTTTTTTATTTATTTAATAATCAATATAAACACTTGTGGCTTATTTTTGTTTCACTGGCTATGTCAAATGGAGTCATTGGTTATTTTGAAAAATGTCCCAACTGTAAAAAGTCTTTACTTTTTCATAAGCCGGGCGAAAAAATACAATTTGGTATTCCTGAAAAATGTCCATACTGTAATTACACGTTAAAAAAATAATTTAAAAAAATATTAACTTTATTTCGCCTAACAGCGTATATGAGGTTCGGCTCTTGCAGAGCCTCAACCCAAATTGCTCCCGTTGGTCGCAACTTCTCATATACTAAACGTTGTCCGAAATATTTTGACAACAACCTTAACTTCTTAATATTTAACCATGACTAAATCTAAAAAAACATTCGCCATTTTCGGATTTATTATTCTATTTTTATTGATTGCATTTTCAGTCGTGTCATATAAACAGTATGATCAAAAAGAAATTATAAAAATCACACAGGAATGGGCGAATTTAACACCATTTCCAGAAAATGCAGAAATAACATCTGTTGAAAAACTTGGATCTTCTTTTAATCGAGAATTTCGTGTGAAATTTACCGCACCAAAAAACGACATCAGAAAATGGCTTAACAATTCACAAGGGACGTCAACAGTAACTCCTGAAAAAAATGAAGGTATTGAAAAGTATTCTATCAAACCAGCAGGTGGAGCGCAGTTTGCTGAAGTTATTTATAATACTAAGACGAACGAAATTTATATCAAAGTTTATTGGAGCTAAAACGGTTGCTGTCAAAACACATCGTACAACACCGCATATCAGGTTCAGAAAATAGACTTTTAAATTTTAAAATGATGTCATATTTTCTTCTCCCAAATTTTTGTTTCTTTTAATTTTAAAATGATAAACAAAAACTTCTGATATACGGATACGTTATACGACATATTTCACTCTGATTTTACTTCGACACGTCTGATACAGCATATACGGTTTTACTCGTTCTATTTCGTTTCTTTGATACATTCCGCAAAACATCGCATATACTAAAACGTTACAATTCCAAAATAAATTTTTCTAAAGCGGTTTCTAGGGGAAGTCCATCAGAACGAGCAGAAACATAATATGATATTAAATTATATAATTTCTTTTCAGCTTCGCCTGTTTTTCACTTTTTTAAATTACCAGAAGCTTTTTGATATGGATATGGTTTTAGGCCAGACCCCTCTAAAGAAAATTTTTCTGCCAAAACTAAGCTTTTTAACGAATAAAAAAAATTAGAAAAAATATCGTTAGGGCTTATATTTTTTTGCAAAAGATTATGGTATGTTAGTCAAAGTTTTTTCTTTTCTCTTTTTTGTAATAAGTCACTAAGTACAAAAATATTTATTTTTTTTGTAGGGGCAATAAAAGGAAACATTTTTAATGAGTAAGATTCTATTTTTTTTAAATCAGTGGTGGTAATTTCATCTTCATTTAATATAAAAGCATTTTCAGAATCTTGTATTTTTTTTAGATTTTTTAAAAAATGTTTTTTTATAGTAGTATCTTGTAAAATATTTGTAAGTAAAGTGATATTTTTTGATTCAAATAATCCTCCAGTGGTGTTAATAAGTTCATCTAATTTTTGAGGGGTAAGGTCTAAAAAGTCTAAGTGAGAAAAAATAGCATTAGGGCGTTTTTGTTTTAAGTCTCTTAAAATAGCAGAAATTTTTTTTTGTTTTTCTTTTGTTTTATTTCCGTAGATTGTAATAAGCATAATAATATTTTAGCAATGATTGCCATTGTTGCCGACCTATTTGAATATTTTGATGCAAGCGGTATTCACTTGCGGGCTGCATACTTATAAATCCTTGCAAAAAGCTTTGGTCAGAGGACCAATTTTGTACCTGTCTATTGTCATTATAATTGTAT
>JALUMP010000165.1 GCA_027039745.1 Candidatus Parcubacteria bacterium | reverse complement strand
GTTGCCAGACAACTGTAACAGTTATTGGAAAGGATGGAAAACCACTTCTTTTAAATCACATTTTTAAAATACCTGATGTGGAAGGGGCAGGTAAAGAAGGGCAACTTGCAATAGATATGTCACCTACGCAGCCCCATACAGTAACAAAAGAGGCAAGGAAATGTGAAAGTTGCCACACAAACCCAAAATCAATGGGATATGGTATAGATGGTGGTAAGGACTATGGAAACCCATCTAAACCTTACATTGTTGATCTAACAACAGCGGATGGAAAGGTAATCCCAAAGATATTTAAAACACAGATAAATTCCATTCCAAATTTACATATGGATTGGTCAAGATTTGTTACCGAAGATGGAAAACAGCTTCAGACGGTAGGACATCACTATAAACTTTCAAGACCTTTAAACAACGAAGAAAGGGCTAAACTTGATAGAATAGGTGTTTGCCTCTCATGTCACAGGGAAATACCAGATGGGGATCTTGCAGTTTCCCTTTTAACTCATATAAGGCAAAAAACTGGAATTAAAATTGATAAAAAGAGACATAGTGACATTCTTCATAAGCTTATTTTAATTGGCGCATGGCTTCAGGTTTTAGGTGGATTTCTTTTAATGGGAATAGTTGGAGCTCTATTTTTCTGGTACAGGAAGAGAAAAAGATAAAGGAAAATTTCGAGGTCTGTCCCCAATAATTTTTGTCCCCGATAATTTTGTCTTTATCAATGATATTGTTTTTATATTTCATGATTTTTATAGTATAATTCTAACGTAAATAAACAGTTTGGACGTAATTTTTGATGAGAAATAGAAGAATAGATTGTGAAGGAGATGTAAATACAATTTTGGTTAAGCTGCCAATTTGGAGGAATATAAACAATTGTTTATACACAAATGTTGGCGGAAATAAAAGGATGAAAAATGAAATTTGTATATATTGATGAAACAGGAACAGGTGAAGAACCAATCTCAGTAATGGTTGGTGTAATTACAGATTCATATAAAATGAGATTAACAAAATTTCATTGGAATAATTTGCTAACTCAATTAAGTAAAATAATAGGAAGAAAAATTGATGAAATTCACACGAGGGATTTTTACTCAGGAAATAGTCCATGGCGAGAATTAAAAGGACAACAACGAGCAAAGATAATTGATGCGATATTTAACTGGCTAGATAATAGACAACATTCTCTTGTTTATTCTGCTGTAAATAAAAAAGAATTTTTTAATGATTTAGAAAAAGATCCAAAATTAAAAGAAATAGGGTCATTATGGAGATTTATGGCCATCCATATTTCTTTATCTCTTCAAAAAAACTTTCAAGGATCCAGAAATGGGAAGAAAGACAGAAAAATTAATGCAAAAGGTTCGTTTGTTTTAATTTTTGATCATGAACATAGAGAACAAGGAAAATACACAAATTTAGTATTGTCACCCCCAGACTGGACTGACTGTTATTATGATAAGAGAGAAAAACAAGAAAAGATGAGTCAATTAATTGATGTGCCACATTTTGTTGACTCAAAGCAGGTTGGATTAATACAACTTGCTGATTTTATTTGTTTCTTTTTACGTAAACATGTAGAACTATCATTAAATCTTATACAACCAGCATACAAAGATGAAAAAGAAAAAGTTTCACATTGGGCAGATTTAATTTTAAAAAGAGCGATATCAAAAAATAATATTTACAAAGCAAGAGGCAGGTGTGAAAGTGAAGAATTATTTTATAAGTATGCACCTGAACCATTGGTATAAGCAAATTACTACCGCCAACATTGTGTATAAGTAATGGCGGGCAAAGTGCTAAAAATAAACAATATAAGTAAAATTAACAATAGTGCAATAATGAACAAAAGTGCGGAAAATCCCGCCACTACTCATATACTGAGCCGTTGTAAGCAATTCAAAAAATATTTTTCTTATAATAAGGATATTTTGATAGGGCTTTTAAAAATAAGGAACAAATTTGTTTTTTTATTATTAAATGAGGGGGATAAAAAGGTATTTTCTCCGCTATCGCTACGAAAACGATTTATTTATAATGGAAAAGATATTTACAAATAATGAGCATGAACAATAAAAGAAATATTACTAGTCCTCTAAGAAGTGGTTTTGATTATCAAGATTTATGGACTCTTAAATTATGTGGAGAATGGCTATTGAATCCTCAAAAATATAAGTGGATTCAAATCGAGGCAAATCCTACAGAAAAGGATTTTTTTCTTGATGATATAATTTTGTTAGATAAGGATAATCAATATCATTTCTATCAAGTAAAATTTAAAGCAGATAGTGATTATCAGTGGACATGGAATGATCTACTAAAAAGTAGAAAGAGTAAAAGAGACAACTCCCCACTTCCTTCACTTCTAAAAAAATGTGCAGATTCAGTTAAAAATGTTGGTTCAGAAAATGTTAAGAGTGCTTCCTTAGTTACGAATGGAGATTTTTCAGAAGAAATTAAAAAATATCTTTCAGGCAATTTAATAGATATTGAAGAATTGAAAAAAGATACTGTACTATACGAAAAAATTAAAAATGAATTTGAAGATGAAAAGCAGCTCACAGATTTTTTTTCTACTTTCAAATTTATTTATGAAAATAGGGGTATTGATAAAATTGAAAAAGAAATAGTAGAAGATATATTTTATGGTGAACTCAGAGCCACACAGTCAGGAGTTAATAACTTACTTCTAGCTATAAAGAAAGAAGCAAGAAAGTCCCCCACAATTCAATTAAAAATTGAACAAATTAAAAAATGGTGTGAATTTGATAATCCACATCCCTTAAATGAATCGTTTGAAATTCCAGATGATTTTCAGTTTTTTGATGAGGCAATTCATAGATCAATATTAGAAGATTTAAAAAAACCAAATGGTGGGATAAAGATAATCCATGGAAAACCGGGAACCGGAAAAAGTGTTTATTTGTCCCAGTTGTCGAAAATTTTAGAAGAACAAAATATTGTAACTATAAAACATCATTATCATATTAATCCATCTGAAAATAATATTTTTGAGAGACTAAATGCTATAAGAGTTATTGAAGCAATAAAAGCACAATTCAAAAATTCTAATTATAGACAATATCTTGGTGATTTAGGAAATAAAAACTCAAAAGAAATTCCTTTAAAAGATTTCATAAACAAAGTTGCACAAAATCTTTCAAAGGCAAGTAAGAGCTTTGTATTGATTATTGACGGGCTTGATCATGTAGTTAGAGAAAAAGATATAAATGAATTAAAATCATTTCTTGATGAGATTTTTTATCCCCAAAAAGGCGTATGGATTATACTAGGAACTCAGCCTCAAGTTATAAATGAGCCATTACTCAACTCCATTTTTTCTAAATGTCCCCCAAAAAACAAAATTGAAATCAAAGGACTAAACAAAAAAGCTATTTTTGCAATAATAACTAAAAATCAAATAAAACTAACTCTTCCCAATGATAAAAGACAACTAAAAAAATTGAGTGAAAAAATATTTAGTATTACCAAAGGCAATCCTCTATATCTGCGCTATGTTTTACAACAATTAAAAAATACACACAAAAATACTATCGTTACAGAATATTCTTGTAGAAACCTTATTCAATATGATAAAAGCATTGAAAATTATTATTCTAAACTCTGGAGTACCTTAGATAATAGCACAAAAAGTTTATTGCTTACTTTTGTAAGTGTTGACTTTCAATTCACCAAAAAACAATTCTTTGAATGTATCTCAACCTTTATTGACCCTAAAAAAATAAATGTAAGTGAAAGTTTTAATAAAATTGAACATTTAATTACTTTGGATTCTAGAGGCAAACTAAGAATTTATCATGATAGTTTTAGAGTATTTCTCATTAATCAAAGGGAATGGGCAGAACAGGAACTAACGATAAAAAGAAATGTTAAAAAGTGGCTGAAAAGTTCTAGATACGAAAATATGAAATGGGCAGAGTTAATAAAATTGGAATACAGTTTAGGAAACAATAAACCAATTTTGGAAATTGACAGAGACTGGCTTATCAGTGCAATTATACATCCAAGAAACTATAGTCAGATAAAATCTCAACTAGAATTAGCCTCAAAAGCGGCAATTCTAAACAAGAATTATGCAAAAGCTTTACAAATATCACATTTAACAACTTACTATGAAAATGCACAAGATTTTGTTGAAGAAGCTTCGAAATTAATATGGACTGAGGCAATTAAGTTAAATCCTGAATTTATTGACAATATTATTTTAAGTGAATTGCCATCAGGTGTACTAGAAATAATAGTAGACATTGCAGAAAAGAGAGGGAAAACTCATATCATTTATGAAATTATTGAAATTTTGCAAGATAGATTAAGCTATCAAGAATATAGAGAAAACGAAATCCCAAATTCGACCAAAGCAATTATTAAGGTAATTCCTTATGATAGAACCCATGAAGTAAAAAGAGTTTTTAGCTATATTACTCAATTTAGAGATCTTAATATATCCCCATTTCTATTTAATTTATACAGTAAACAACTTTTACTTTTAAGTCAGATAACAAAGTTAAATGAATTATTAATTCTTGATTTGGAAAATGAGGAAAGAAAAGCTATTTTAAAAAACTGTATTGTTTTCGATTATGAGAGCAGAAAGTCTGATTTCAAGGATCTGATTAAACAATGCAAAAGATATTCTTTAGAAGAACAAATATATCTCATCCTGCAAGAAGAAAAAACACAATCTCTTCCTCAATTGCCAGATATAAAAAGTTTTCCAGATACGATAAAAGAATACGGTGGAGAACGTAATTTGTGGTCTGAAAGATTTTATAGCTTTTTTAATGTCGGACTCATTTATGTTTTGTCTGGGAAAGGAGATAATTTAGAGAAATGGATAGAACAAGCTTATAAAAATACCCAATGGTCAATTCAGGCAACTATTAAGATTTTTAGAGTTGCTCAAAAAATTGCAAAAGCTATTCAAACTGAAAAGAAGATAGATTATAAAGATATTTTTTCTGAATTTAGTAGTCTCGAAAACCTACTTTGGCCAGATGATAGAGACAGATTAGAATTTAAACATGCATTAACAGATGCCATTACAAAAATTTTTAAAGATATTGTGATATTTAAAAAATTTCTTGGTGATTCAATAAAAATCTCAAAAACTGATTATAAAATGATTATTAGTACACCGTTCTATAACCAATACAATTTATTCAATTTTGTTTTGGATTTTAATAAGCCAATTCTTGAAAAAGAAGTTTTTAAAATTATTTCTGATGCAAAAGAAAAAGAGTTGTCTGAAACTATCAATTATTTCCCAGAAAGATCAGAAGATTATGCGAAATTGTTAAAGTTTAATATCATTTACAAAGAAACAACAAAGGCAAAAGAACTTCTTATAAATGCTGCCGATAACTTTCTTGGATATGGTTATCATAAAGACACATACCTTTTTGATGTTTTAAAAGCAATTGAATTTTGTGCTGAAGCAAATGTTGACAAAAGCATAATAGACAATTGGGTGCAAAGAATTATTCCCATCATTTACCATGTTGGAGAGTACACAGACGGTGATGAAACTCGTCATTTACCTGTATATTTAGCTGATTTTTTATCAAAATATAACAAGGAACTACTTTTCAAATTTTATTTTTCACAAGCTGAAAAAGAAGAACTTTACCAAGCCCAAGAAATTTTTAATTATGTAATAAGTTCTTTTTCCTTTAAAAAAGAAAGTGAAATAGCACTTGCAACAACTGCTTTAGATAAAGATTCATTAAATACACTGAAGGAAAAAGCAAAATCGTTAGAGGGGGCAAAACAAGCTTTGGATATTATTAAAAACAATTTTGGTGATATTAACTATTCAGAAGAAAATTACAGTAGTTCTTATGATTTTAAAGATAAAAAAGTAGATTACTCTAAAGTACTGCCAAATAAATTAGAAAAACATTTGGAAAAAATAAAAAACAAATGGGATTTAGAAAAGTATATGATTGGCTGAACAAAATTTTGGTTAGAAAAAGAAAATAAA
>JALUMP010000164.1 GCA_027039745.1 Candidatus Parcubacteria bacterium | reverse complement strand
ATATTAAATAATTATATTATAAAATAATAGACAAAAATTATGAGTATTTTGCAATCATTTGGAAAAATAAGAAAAAACTTAACTAATATAGGCAACAAAGAACCTTTAAATTTTATTTCAATATTATTAATTATTGCACTAGATGTTTTTGTGATTGTTAATTTATTTTCAGGGCTCGATGTCCAAGTGAGACAGTTAACATCTCCTGGAGAAAAAGTGCCTTGAAGCTGTTTATCGTATTTAGACAATACAACATTGTTACCAGATCAAGTGATGAGTATAGTAGAGTATGGACATGATCATGATTATGATGAATTAAATAATAAAAAAATTATTTCAAGTTGTAAAGAAATATACAAGGCTGTTGATTCTATTAGGGATAGTATTGATGTTAAAACAGTATCTAAACAAATCTATATGGTTCGTGTAGATATACGTAAATTAGAACAAGATATACAACAAAAGGAAAATAGCTACGACACATTGCTTTTGGAGGCTATAGCTAAACAAAAAACTGAAAATTCTATTACAACTTCTACGGCAGATAGTGTCAAAATAGAAATCTATAATCATAATAAAGAAAAAAATATTTTAAAGCAAGAACAAGACCAATTAGAAAATAAATTGATGTCTTTGGGTGATACTAAAAAGTTTTTCAGTATTATTAAAACAAATAAACCAATCATAAAAAATATATACGAAAAAGAAAAATTTTGGTATCCGATTAAAAAATATGGAGTTAAATTTCTATTTCTATTTCCTTTATTTTTAATTTTTTGATTTTTGTATAAAGTGAGGTCTAAAAGAGAAAAGAATATATCTTCTTTGATTTTTGCACATTTATTGATTGTAACAGCAATCCCTATAATTTTTGGAATCTTTGAGATATTGTTAGACTTAATACCAGACCATTTGTTAAAAGACTTTTTTCAGTTTTTAGAATCATGAAACATTGCTGTCGTTTTTAATTATATTTTAATTATTTTAGCAATTTTAGCTACTCTTGGTTTGGTATATTTTGTTCAAAAAAAATTATTTTCAAAAAAAAGAACATATCTTAAGAGAATTTCTAAAAAAAGATGCCCATATTGTGCTACCGGTTTAAGAGGTAATGAAAAAAGTTGTTACAAGTGTGGAGAAAGGTTAATGGTCATTTGTACAAAATGTGCACAAACAACACACTCAGAAGGTACTTTTTGTAGGTTTTGTGGAGATAAAGATTTTAAGCTCAAAAATGATAGTTTCTAATTTTGAAAGAAAAAAAAATATGTTAAACTTTATTAACCAATGAAGCTCTAGCAAAGTGGAGGTGACAACTTAAATAAATATAAAAGAGCCTAATTTTATCTCTTATTAAAATTAGGAATTAGGGTGGCACCGCGGAAATATTTCGTCCCTAGCAAAATTAATAATTTTGTAGGGATTTTTTTTTAAATCTCTAAAAATATAAAAATAATATTATGTTAGATATAAAATTTATCAGAGAAAATACAGATATTGTAAAAGCAGGGGCAAATAAAAAGCATATTGATATTGACATAGATGCTTTATTAGAATTAGATAATAAAAAAAAACAATTACAACAAAAATTTGAAGAAAAAAAAGCTGAACAAAATAAGGCTTCAGAAAATATTGCTAAACTTGACGGAGAAGAAAAGCAAAATGCTATTAATTCAGTTGCTGGTTTAAAAAAAGAAATTCAAGAGATTGAAGCAAAAATAAAACCAATAAAAGAAGAATTTCATAAGTTAATGTTGCAAGTTCCAAATGTGCCAGACTCAACAGTGCCAGAAGGAAAAGATGATGAAGACAATGTAGAAGAAAAAACATGGGGAGAAAAAACTATATTTGATTTTACCCCAAAATCTCATATAGATATTATGCTAGATCTTGATTTAGTTGATTTTGAAAGAGGGTCAAAGGTTCATGGGTTTAGAGGTTATTATTTAAAAAATGATGCAGTATTACTTTCTATGGCAATTTGGCATTATGCATTAGATTTTTGGACTAATAAAAAGTTTACTCCAATGATTGTGCCGGCTATTGTAAAAGAAGAAATTATGTATGGTACTGGTTATTTACCAAATGATGCAGATGATATTTACAGAACTCAAGACAATGATTATCTTACAGGGACAGCAGAAGTTGCCATGACAAGTTTTTACAAAGATGAAGTTATTGATTTTAAAGATGGTGCAAAAAAGTTTTTAGCTTTTTCTCCTCCATTTAGAAAAGAGGCTGGGTCTTATGGAAAAGATGTAAAAGGTCTTATAAGAGTACACGAGTTTTACAAATGAGAACAAATGGTGTTTTGTAAGCCAACTCATGAAGAGTCTGTAAAAATACATGAAGAGATTACAAGAAACACAGAAGACTTTATTGAGTCTTTTGGTATCCCATACAGAAGAGTAGTTAATTGTGGTGGAGATTTAGGACAAGGTCAAGTTAAAAAATATGATATAGAACTTTGAGTTCCAGGAGAAAATAAATATCGAGAAATAGCTTCGGCTTCATATTTTCATGATTTCCAATCAAGAAGATTAAATATTCGCACAAAAACAGAAGATGGAAAAAAGAAGTTTGTGCACACACTAAACAATACAGCTATTCCAACTCCTAGAATTTTAGTTTCAATGATTGAAAATTTCCAAACAGAAGACGGAAAAATCAAAATTCCAAAAGTGTTACAAAAATACATGGGGGGAAAAGAGTTTATCGGATAAAGGAAAAAATAAAAAAACTGATTTTAAATAAAACCAAGACATTCATCTCGGTTTTAGTGTTTTTGTCCGTCTGGAAGGACTCGAACCTTCGACCATTCGATTAAGAGTCGAGTGCTCTACCAACTGAGCTACAGACGGATATTTAATCGTACGAGCTATTTTAACTAATCATTAAATATTAAAAGTTTAATATTAATGTTGGTAGAGGTTGCTCTTCCTCCTTTCACCTATCTCACTATCGTTCGATAACGGTGAATCCCTTGTAACCTCAGGACCGGATAAAAAGAAAAACTAATTTCTTTTTATCCAACTGAGCTACAGACGGATATTTAATCTTTATGACAAGCAAATTAAGACTACTGCAAGTCTTGCGCAAGTTTTTTCTCAACTTACCTGTTTGTGCCCGGGGCGGGGGTCGAACCCGCACCACCGAAGTGACAAGATTTTAAGTCTTGCGTGTATACCAATTTCACCACCCGGGCAGGGCGTCTACCAGAATGATACAAAGATAATTACAGAAAGTATTTTAAACACGCAAGCATGTATACCTCTATATTCATTTTGCACCACTCAGGCAGGATATTTTCTAAGATGATTAAAGAAAGTATTTTAAACACTTAAGTGCGTTACTATTACCATTATATATTAATCAAATATTTTATATACAATATAAAACTTTATTATTCTAACATATTTTTTATTTTTTTAAATATATTTATTACATATAGTGTTGACTTTTCTTTATATAGGTATATTATTAATATTAATTAATTCCCAAAGGGAGTTTTTTTAAAACAAAATAAATATGAATATTTTAAAATATCTAAAAGATGTAAAAGCAGAGTCAAAAAATATTATGTGACCAACACGAAGAACAACAACGTTCTTTACTATTGCAGTAATTGTCATTTCATTGATAACTATTATTTATATGGGCGTCTTGGATAATATTTTTATTAGTCTTGTTAAAGATTGATTATTAAAATAAGTTTTATAAAAAATATGACAGATATTACAAAACAAGGAGCAAAACAGCAAAAACACTGGTATATTATTTATACTAATTCTGGATATGAGCATGCTGTTGAAAAGAATTTAAGACAGAGAAAACAATCTATGGATATGGAGGACTATATTTTTGAAATTATGGTTCCAACAGAAAAAGTATTAAAAATAAAAAATGGAAAAAGAGTAGAAGAAGATGTGAAAATATATCCAGGATATGTATTTGTAAATATGATAGTAAATGATAAGTCTTGATGAGTTGTCAGAAATACCCCTAGAGTTTCTGGTTTTTTAGGGACAGGTATTCACCCAGTTGCTGTTACAGATAAAGAAATACTTTCTATTTTAGAAAAAATGAAAGGTAAAACAGAAAAACACTCTTTAAAATTTGAGATTGGAGATATTGTTAAAGTCATTGACGGTCCTTTTAAAGATACAGAAGGAAGTATCATAGGGATAGACGAAATAACAGGAGAATTAAAAATTTCTATCTCAATGTTTGGAAGAGAGACGGAAGTTACATTAGATGTTGTTCAGGTTCAAGCGATTTAACATAGATTTTTTAACAAACTTGTTATATAATGTTTGCAATCTTAAAAAATAAATGCTTCTAAATTTATAAAAGATTATAAAATTAATTTAAATAATATGGCTAAAGAGATTACAAAAAAATTAAAATTACAAATCCCAGCAGGAAAAGCTAATCCAGCACCACCATTAGGTCCTGCTTTGGGGCAAGCTGGAATTAACATTGGAGAGTTCACAAAACAATTCAACGATGCTACTTCTGATAAAATGGGTGATATTATCCCTGTAGTTGTAAATGTTTTTGATGATAGAAGTTATGAAATTATTTATAAAACTCCACCTGCTTCATCTTTAATTTTAAAGTTGTCAGGTATTAAAAAGGGAAGTGGAAAAAATTTAATAAAAAAAGCAGGAAAAATTACAAAAGCTCAAATCGCAGAAATTGCAGAGATTAAAAAAGTTGATTTGAATGCACACACTCCAGAGGCAGCAACAAAGATTATAGAAGGGACAGCAAGGTCAATGGGTATAGAAGTAGTTGATTAAATTTCCATTTTTGGCACAGAACTTTGTCAATTTCATATAAATTATTTCTTATCATACCCGAGTATGTCTCAAAATAATTTTATTCATTTCCTTGTTCTGTATCCAAAAATGAAAATTTAATCTAAAAGATAATATTTTAAAAACAACAAATGTTATAATTTACGCCATGAAAAATATCTTTGGTTTTTTTAACACAATAAAAGAAACAATTCTTACACGTTTTTCTAATGATATTGGTATCGATCTAGGGACAGCCAATGCTTTAGTTTATATAAAAGGTATGGGTGTTGTAATAGATGAGCCATCTACAGTGGCTTTCAATAGTCGCACAGGAATGATAGTGGCAGTGGGTCACGATGCAAAAGAGATGATAGGAAGAACTCCAGAACATATTACAACAGAACGTCCTATTGTAGATGGAGTAATTTCTAATTTTGAAATTGCAGGAGAGATGATAGCTTATTTGATAAACAAAGCAGAAAGAGAATTTAGTGGTAAGTTTACTTTATTTGGTCCTAGGGTAGTTATTGGTGTTCCTTCGGGAATTACAAATGTAGAAGCAAGAGCTGTAAGAGATGCAGCTATTGATGCTGGAGCCAGAAAAGTTTATATAGTAGAAGAGCCAATGGCAGCCGCTATAGGAAGCGATCTTCCTGTGCAATCTCCTAGAGGAACAATCATAATTGATATTGGTGGAGGCACAACAGATATTGCTGTAATCTCTTTAGGAGGTATTGTAAATTCTAAAAAAATCACGATAGCAGGTGATAAATTTAATAGAGATATAGAAACATATATAAAAGAAAAATTTAAGATTATTATTGGAGAAAATACAGCAGAGGCTCTTAAAATAAATGTTGGTGCTGCCATTGCAAAAAGTGATAGAAAAGGAGTAGCAAAAGGTAGAGACCTCATAACTGGGCTTGCAAAGGAAATAGAAGTTACTTCAGTAGATATGAAAGCTGCCATGAAAAGTTCTTTAGATACATTGTTATCTGCTGTAAAAGAGGTTATAGAAACAACACCACCAGAAATTTTATCTGATTCGCTTGATTCTGGAATATATATTTCTGGAGGCGGCGCCTTAATTAATGGTTTACATCTTTTAATATCAAAACATACAAAGACACCAGTTAAAATAGTGGATGAACCTCTTCTTGCTGTTGTAAATGGAACAGGTGTTATTTTAGAAAATCCAGAAGAATATAAAGAGGCTATTTTAAGAGAAGAAGATGAAACACAAATCACCATTTAAAAATATTAGAAAAAAACAAATAAAATATTTTAAAATAATTTTTGTTTTTTTTGTTGTTGGTTTGTTTTTTTAT
>JALUMP010000163.1:3646-6243 GCA_027039745.1 Candidatus Parcubacteria bacterium | reverse complement strand
ATTTTGAATTTTTTCTTTATGTATAATATACTCTTTATATAATAAAAGAATATCTTTTTTCTTATACCCACATTCAAATATAGAATTTCTGAGCTTATTGTAAAAGATAATATCTTTATCTTTTACTGGAGTGAAATTCGGCTCCAAATATGATAAGAACAGCTCTTCATCTTTAAATGAAATATTACCTATTGCCAATAATTCAAACACCTTTTCAAACCCATACTCTATAAAATATGAAAAAGTTCCTCTACTCTCTTTTATTTGTAGATCAGATTCTGTATGATATGAACGAATTTTTAAATCAGATTCTAAAAAATATTTTAATTTTCTATTTTTGTTTAAATTTGCTGCAATAGATTTCATTTTTTTTAATTCTCAGTAGGAAACTCACCAACTTTTGTATCATCAACATTTTCAAGACCAGTTGTATTGTCACTTTCTGCTTCTATAATGGCTTCTTCATTAGTGTCTTTAACATTCTCAAGATCAGTTACATTATTACTTTCTGCTTCCACAATAACTTCTGTATCAACTGCATTTTCTACTTCTAATGTCTCTTCCCCAGTGTAAGCATAAGATATAGCAAGATTACTAGAGTCTGATAAGAATTTTTGTTTTGCTAGCTCCATTTTTCCATTTAATACTTCTAACTTTTCTTTCCATCTTTCAAATTGTTTTTTTTCTGTACCTGAAAATAAAAAATTTTCATCTGAACACACAGGACAAGCAATATCTGTAAAAGTTAAAAGATATTCTGCAGAAATTTCTTCTAATCTTTTTACGAAGAACTCTTTTGAAATAGCGGATTTACAAACCTTACAGCTTTTTTTACTGGATGCTTGTTCCTTCAATTTTCCGAATAACGAGAATGGAGTATTTTCTATTAAATCTTTTTGATGCGAGATACTCTTCATTAAATCAGCATATTCTTCTGTTTCATTAAAAGAATTTAATGGAGTTCTGAATCTAACTACAAAAAATTGATCTTTTTTAGAATCTGACAAAACATCAATAAATTCCATTGCATCTATTTTCGAATCAAAAATTACTGATTTAAAATTAATATTAAATTCATCCATCTCTTTGTCAACAAAAAGATCCTTTAAAAAATCATCTATCGATGCTGAAGTGTCAAAAGTTTTACTTATTAAAGCCATTGTATATCCTTTTTTTTAATTATATCTTAAAATTGAAAAAATTTTGCATTTTTTGGAAAATTAAACCAATATTTAACTTTTTCATTTTGTACTGTTTTAAAATGAACACTTCTCTTTAAATATCCAAGTTTAATATCATCAATACATCTACTCATTTCATATAATCTTTTTCCCACTTTTCCTATTTTATAAATAGAAAATCTATGATAGTGAATTTTCCCAATACTTATATCTATAAATAAATTATGAAAACCATAAGAGTGACAAAATTTATTTCTTAACCCACGAAGGCTGAGTAAACTAGAAATGATTTTTTCATCACTAAAACCAATT
Source organism: Candidatus Parcubacteria bacterium (assembly GCA_027039745.1). GTDB lineage: Bacteria > Patescibacteriota > Minisyncoccia > Phycocordibacterales. The sequence goes on along the minus strand of JALUMP010000163.1, from coordinate 4,750 downwards.
CTAACTAGTCCCTCTTTATATAAAGAATCAGAAGCTTTGTCATTAAAAATTTCATCATACACACGACTTGCCATTTCTTCAACGACATTATCAAATTGCATCACTAAAATTGCAATTTCATTACTTGTATCTACTAATATTTTTCTTTTACTTTTAATTTCTAATATATCATCTTCGGAGAGAGATTTATCTTCTTTAAATAATGGATCATAGAGCATTTCCAATGATTTATTATAAGCTTCTTTATTTTTAATTTTTGCTTCCAAAGTTCTTTGATCTATTTCTTTACCATATTTTAAGTTCAAAAGAATATCTCTTTGTCTTGCCCATTCATAAATTGTTGCATATCCTGGAATCAATTTGTCTTTAATTCCTTTAAAAATAGAATTTAATTCCTCTACACTTTCTCTTTTTTTACCAAACTTTTCTGCATATTGTACATCAAACATAACTTTTCTCCTTATTTATTATATGTACATTATACCATATAAAGTAATAATAGTCAAGCTTTTTAATAATATTAAAATTATTTCTTGAAGTAATAATCAAAAGCAATTGCAAATGATTTTATTGTTTTTTTATTTTTAACATCATTTATTAAAAAATCAGAAGATATCTTGCCTATTTTATCTTTTTTTATGCCTACAAGTACATATTTTGTATTTGTTTTTTTTCTTACCCATTCTGCCAATAAATCTGTTTTTCCCATTGCCTTTTTTGACACATAATAACTAAGCTGTTTTGGAAGAGTACCATAATCATCTGGTGACAATCCAATTAAAAGAAAATATTCTTTAGTCCTAGTTGTTATATCTTTTTTTATTTTACTAAAAAGTCTCTCAATTCCAAGTATTTCCGCTTCTTTATCTTTATCTGTAGCTGATGAAAGCCCAATTCCTGTTATATATCCATCTGAAATTTTACTTTGTTCACATATCCAATTTGGTGCATATTCTTTATCAACTATACAATTAGAAGATTTTAATATTTTTGTTTTGTTGTCTATTCTTTCTGTTGAAGGACTTGGTTTATTAGTACATCCAAAAAAGGATAATATTAAAATTAAACTCATTATATATTTCATATTTTTTCCTTATTATATAT
>JALUMP010000163.1:0-3636 GCA_027039745.1 Candidatus Parcubacteria bacterium | reverse complement strand
GATTATGATAAATATCTTTTAATTATTTTTAAAAATTATACCAAAAATACCTTAAAATATAGTTTAAAATCTTTCGATAAATGTTTTTTAGTTCTCCTTAAATTAGGAGAATAGGACTTTTTCATTTCCTCTCAACCTAATCTTTTTGATTTTATGATCAAAATTGATTAGATTTTCATGTAATTATGTTGTTGTCTTTAAATTAAACAAATACTGTATGTATGTTTTTCTTTCTCCTCCTGTTTTGTTTGTACAAGCATATTCTAAAGCATTCCTTTCACCTATAAGTCTAAGATGATTTTTAGCTCTGGTTACTCCTGTATATAAAAGTTGATTATTCAACATTATTTTATGAGATTCAACTAATGGTATTAATACATTATTAAATTCTGCACCTTGTGTCTTGTGTATAGTTAAAGCATATCCTAAATTAAGATATTCAACTGTTTCAAAATTTCTATATCGTACATGTATTTTTTCCACAGGAAAATAGACATAAACATATTTTTTTGTTATATAGCTCACTAGTCCAATCATACCGTTATTTACACGATATTCTTGTCCTTTAAAATCGTCTATTTTATCTATACCTGCATGAGTTTCCTCATTTGTGAGATATATCATGTTTTTATTTTTAATATGAACTACTTTATCAAATCTATATAATTTAAAGCTTCCCATCGAAAACATTTTTTCTTTTTTTCCTGCAAGTTGCTTTTTCTTAAATGAACTTTCTGTGTTTATTGATTGACATATTAAATTAAGTTCGTTTACCCCTACTTCACCTTTTTTAAGAGGAGAAACAATTTGAAAAGACTTAATATATTCCAACCAATTTCTATTCATCAAAGATTCTCTCATTCTGAAAATTTCAGTTTGAGCGATAGTTGCAATAGAATGCTGAATAGCAGTCCTGTTTTGTTTTTTCATTGAATCAAACCAGTATCTATCAACTAAACCATTGTTGAAATCTTTTTGAATATTTTCAATGTTTGGAATTGTTCTATCAACCCATTCAAAATCATCATATTTTTCATCGATTTTTTCTGGAACAATTGCTTTTCTAATTTCATTAGCAAAAACAGTTATAACTGCATCTTCGCTTTGTCTATATATTTTTGTTAATTCTACTCCTTCAACCAATGAAAGTTTAACGATATCAGAAAATGGTGCACCACTACCAATAGGAGGTAATTGTGCAGGATCTCCAACAAAAATAACTTTCGCATGCAAAGGAATATTCTTTAACAGCTGCGACATCAAATTTGAATTTATCATAGAACTCTCATCAATCAAAAAAACTTTTTTCTTCTTAACTTTTGGATCGCCCATCTCAAATCTAATCAAAAGAGAAGCAATGGTTATACTTTCTCTTTTTGTACTGTTTCTAATACGATCTGTTGCTATACCACTAAGTGCACAACAAATTACATCGTCTTTTTCTATATCATTTTTATTAAAAAAACCACCTTTAAATTCTAACAATTCTACAACTAATTGAGAAACTGTTGACTTACCTGTTCCTGCATAACCACTCAATGCAAATATATTTACACCAGAGTTGATGATGTCAAGAGCTTTCTTTTGATCTTTTGCTAGAGATATTTTATAAAAAGATTCTCTTTCTTGTATCCATTTTTCCAATTTTGTCTTTTTCATTATCGTGTTTTTTGATAAAGATTTTCTTTTATCTATATTTTCTACAATAAAAGATTCAATATTTTTCACTTCAGAAGAAGTTACATAATCTTCTTGTTCTGAAATTTTATTCATTTCAATAAGCTTATTATATATAGCTTCCAAATGTTTAATATCAACAAAAACAGTCCGTGAACACTGATCTTCATAACTTGTTACTGTTTGAAGATTTGTTAAAACATCTTGCTTAACTAACAATGAATCTCCTCTTTCCGTCATAACATCAATAACATGCTTTACTGCATGTACTAATCTAACAGAAGAAAGAGGAGAAATATTTATAGTTTTTGCAAAAGAATCTGCTCTTTTAAAACCTATCCCATCTACTTTCAAAAGAAGATATGGATTAACATTTAATCGTTTAACTTCATCTGGAGTTAAAGTTTGTGCTATTTTTTCCAACATACTTTTACTGAAATTAAATCCAGCTACTATATCATTAAGTTTTTTAAACTTACGATGCTCTTCCCAACTACTTATGACTGTTTTTAATGTGGCTTCTTTTATCCCTTTAAAAACTAAAAGTTTCTCTGGAGTATGATCAAGAATTTCCACAACTTCATCGTCACTATATTTTTTAAAAATTTCATCAAGGGTACTTGTTCTAATACCTTTCACAAATTTATCTAAAAACATTTTAGTTGGACTATTTGTTAACAATTTTATACTAGTAAAGTCGAAACTTTTCCCATACTTTTTATTGTCTACCCATTCTCCTTCTACAGAAACTGAAATATCTTCTATTTTTTGACCAAAAGTGATATTACCTTTAACAGTAAAATCATCTGAGTCTTTATATAGATTTTTCTTAGATTTTTTATCCCAATCACTTTGCTTTTGAGCAATCATGATAGCAAACCCATTTTTTGCATCAAAGAATAATGTCTTCTTTATGAAGATATTTATTTTCTCCATTTTTTCTCCTGTGTTTTTTACTGCTTAATAGATTTAAAAAATCAAAAAAAAGCAATTACTCTATTATAAAGAATAGAATATTTTTATTTTTTTAGAAGCTCTTTTTGTACAAGATCAAAAAGATTAAATTTATTCTCAACAGCTGTCTTGATGATTAAAAATCCATTCTCAATATGTTCAGAAATATATTGTTCAAAAGTTTTATTGTCAATATATTTTTCATTATGATATATCTTTAACATCTCTTTATATAAATTTGTTCTATCTTCTTCTTTTCCTAGCCCCGTAATTTGCTCCAACCTATATTCTTTTCCATTTTGAACATGGCAGTCACAATTTAATTTTGTTGTTTTAGATAATGAAATATTTAAAAGAAATCTCAATATTTCCCACTTGGGAGAATTCTTGAAATTTAACAGTTTCTGAATGTCAATAATATTTTCTTCTACTCTTTTACTTGTCTTAATCATTTTTATCCTTTCCTTTTAATTTTATTATCATTTATTACATATTCAAGTGCATTTTCATATTTTTCTTTTATCCCATCAACTGCATACAACTCTTTTATACCATCTACTTCTGTATCTGTTAATAGCAATACTGATTGTTTAAATGACATATAGCATTCTTCCATAATAATTTTTCTATTTTTCTTAGATAATCTGCCAATTGGTGTATCAACAACAATAAAGTCGGAAAATTCAAAGTTATCAATTATGCTTTTTATTATTAAAAAATTTAAAACTTGTTTTTGACCTGCTGATAAAAGATTAAGAACATTCCCTGCTTTATCAAAAACTTTAAGATTCATACTTTTAGTTATGGAAACCTTTGAAATCCCTGGATATAATGCAGTAAAACTTTTTATTGATATTTCTATTTTTTTATTTAAAAACTCTATTTTTTCTTGTTTTTCTGACTGAATTTTAAAATCAACTTCTTCTAGTAAATTATCTATCAAAATTAAATTTTTGTTTTTATCTTTTACACTTTTATTTACAAGATAAACATTTGCTACTCTTT
>JALUMP010000162.1 GCA_027039745.1 Candidatus Parcubacteria bacterium | reverse complement strand
TATTCAATATGACAAGAAATTTATCGAAGATTTAGGCTTGCCAAAATTCTATTTTTTATCCTTAAAAACATTGACCATCATCAACACAACCGTCAAACTCATTGGCAATGGCTTTGATATATCTAAGATTCCCTTTGATGATGAAGAAACTTATAAACTTCTCCAGAGAGGCGATACATTAGGCGTATTCCAGCTTGAGTCATCCGGTATACAAAAACTCATAACGGAGCTTAAACCCACCACCTTTGAAGATTTGATAGCCCTTATAGCTTTATATAGACCAGGTCCTTTGAATAGTGGTATGGTTCAGGATTTTATAGACAGAAAGCACGGCAGAAAACCCATTGAATACCCACTGCCTGAACTTGAAGAAATCCTCAAAGACACATACGGCATAATCCTATACCAAGAGCAAATTATGCAGATCGCAAACAAACTTGCAGGCTATTCTTTAGGTGAAGCAGACATTCTAAGAAGGGCAATAAGCAAAAAGAAAAAAGAGGTCATGGACGAACAGCGAGGTATATTCATAGAGAGAGCAACAAATAGGGGAATACCAAAGGATAAGGCTGAGTACATCTTTGACCTCATGGCCAAGTTTGCAGAGTACGGCTTCAACAAATCCCACTCTGCTGCCTATGCCTACATTGCCTATCAGACGGCGTATTTGAAAGCGCACTATCGTGAGCAGTTTGAAAGGGCTAAGAAAGTTGTTGATTAGAAATTTTTATAAGAAACATGAAATTTATGAGGCATAGGAGGTTAAAAATGCTTTATAAAACATCAGAGAATATGGAAGAGATTCTAAAAAATGAAGGAAATAAAATATTTGATATTGGTGGTAGTAAAATTGCTGATATTAAATCCAATGATTTCATTGAACACCTTAAAATGTCATCAATCATGGAAAATGGAGTAATCGGTATACCATCTGGATTTAGAGATTTAGATAATGTAACGGGTGGATTTCAAAATGGAAGTTTCATAATTATTGCTGGAAGGCCAGGTATGGGCAAAACAAGTTTGGCTATAAATATAGCTTTAAATTCTGCTTTGATTTACGGAAAGAAAGTTGCCATATTTGAGCTTGAGGTTTCAGCTAAGAATCTTATTTCGAGAATGGCATCTGTGCTTTTAAAAATAGAGGTAGAAAAAATAGTGAAAAATTCCTTCGATAGCAGAGAGGAGCAAGATAAAGTGTCTGAAGCTATAAGGAAATTAAAACAAGTGCCAATATACATAGACGAAACACCTCTTTTGACATTTACCGATATACGGGCAAAAGTAAGGGAATTAAAGAAAAAAGGTGTAGATATGATAATAATAGATTATCTACAACTAATGAAATGTGAAAACTCAAACATAACCAAGACTCAACAGCTCTTAAAAACATTACAATCCCTAAAGATGCTGGCAGAAGAACTAAACATTCCAGTGATAGTTCTTTCTCAGATAGACAAGGCGGTGGAGAGCAGGAAAAACAAAAGACCAACACTTGCAGATTTAAGTAAAATTGGCAGCGTTGAGCAGTATGCTGACATTATAATGCTACTTTACAGGGACGAGATATACAATAAAAACACAAAAGAAAAAGGAATAGTAGAAATAAACATCGTAAATAAAGACAAGCATTTTGGCACAGCAAAATTGGAGTTTGAAAGTAAGACGATGTCTTTTATGGATCTATCTAACTAAATATTGAAAATATGATTTGTTTTGAGGTTGAAAACTTAAGAAAAATGGGTTAGAAATGTTTTATGAATGGAAAAATAGAACTAAAAACAATTTTTGAATTACTTGACCAAAAATTTTTTATTCCTGATTATCAAAGAGGTTATCGCTGGACTCCTATACAAGTTAAGCAGCTTCTTGATGATATCTGGGATTTTACTAAAAAGAAAAAAGAAGGAGAATTTTATTGTTTACAACCGATAGTGGTAAAAAAGTATAATGAAAATATATGGGAAGTTATTGATGGACAACAAAGATTAACTACGATTTATCTTATCTTAAAATTTATAGAAAGAGAACATTTAAGGAGAAATCTGAAAGATGCATATAATAAAAGCATGTTTGATATAAATTATAAAGTAAGGTCAAAAAGCAAGGAGTTTCTTGAGAAGATAAGCTATATAGAAGAAAGCGAATGTAATGAAAATATAGATTTTTTTCATATCTGTCAAAGTTATGAAACAATAAAAGAATGGTTTATGAATGAAAAAGAATTTGATTATAATATGTACATCAAATTTTTAAGTAATTTTTTGGCAAAGGAAGATGAAGAACGTCCTATTAAGGTTATTTGGTATGAAATACAAGAAGAAAGAACTTCTCCCATTGATATATTCACCCGATTAAATATTGGAAAAATACCTTTAACTAATGCTGAACTAATCAAAGCTCTATTTTTACAAAAAGGTAACTTTTCTGAATCAGAAGCAAGTCTTAAACAGATTCAAATTGCAACAGAATGGGATAATATTGAAAAGACTTTACAGGACGATTCATTTTGGTACTTTATATATAATCCTGAGAATCCATTAAAATACGATAATCGTATTGAATATATTTTTGATTTAATGAAAAATCGGAAACCTGAATATGAATATTACTACACATTTAACGAATTTTATAAAGATTTTCCAAAGGATGAAAAACCTGATATAGATAAGATATGGTTGGAAATAAAAAAATACTTTTTAACTTTTGAAGAATGGTATAAAGATCATGTGCTATACCACTACATAGGTTTTTTGATTGATTGTGGAGTTTCAATAAATGAAATAAAAAAGGAATCGAAAAATAAAACAAAAATAGAATTTAAGAATTATCTAAAAGAAAAAATCAAAGAACAGATAAATTGTAAACTTGATGATTTAAAGGAGTTAGAATATGGCGACGAACGAATAAAAAAGATACTTTTATTGTTTAATATCCAAACTATCTTGGATTCTAAAAAATCCGAAATGCGTTTCCCATTTCATAAATATAAAAAAGAAAATTGGGATATTGAACATGTGCGTTCTCAAACAGAAAAAACTATTAATAGTAAAAAACACCAACTTGAATGGATAAATGATATGTTAGATTACTTTTTTGGAACAACAGATCTTGAAAAAATAGAAGATAAAAAACAAAACAACAAAGATGAAGACCTTCAGGAAATAATGGAGTTGCTAATTGCATTGAAACAATCAGAAAAAATTGATAGTGAAAAATTTGAAGAAGCATTTGAAAAAATGAGAAAATATTTTCAAGAAGATAACCAAGTTGAAAACATAAACAATATATCTAACCTAACATTGCTGGATTCCGAAACAAATAGAAGCTATAAAAATTCATTTTTTCCTATTAAACGTAAAAGAATTATAGAAAATGACGCCAACGGTATTTTTGTGCCAATAGCAACAAAAAATTTATTTTTAAAGTATTATTCTAAAAGAGCTTCTGAAAATATGTATTGGACAAATGATGATGCCGAGGATTATTTAGATGCTATAGAAACAAAATTAAAAGATTTTTTACCTGAAAAGGAAAGTAATAATGGAAAATAATAAATCAAAAGGTGAAAGACTTTCATTTTATAAATTGTTTAAAGAAAAACACTACAGAGTGCTGGTCCCTATTATTCAAAGGGATTATGCACAGGGTAGAAAAAACAAAAAGGAAATCAGAGACGCATTTTTGGATACACTTTATAAATACTTAGATGAGAATAAACCTAACAGGGATTTGGATTTCGTTTATGGTTCGTTAGATAACAACAATTTTATTCCATTGGATGGCCAACAGAGACTTACAACCCTATTTTTATTACACTGGTATTTATATCAATTATCAGACAACAAAAAACTAAAGAAAGAATTTAAAGAAAATTTAGTAAAAAATGAAAAATCAATGTTCACTTATGAAACTCGAGCAAGTTCAAGTGAATTTTGTGATGCATTAATGAACGCGCAAATAAATTTAAGTGTATTGCTACCAAACGATGAAGGTAAAGAAAATTCCTTATCAAAGACAATCAAAAATAGTGCATGGTATTACCTTTCTTGGGATCATGATCCTACGATTCAAGGAATGCTAACTATGCTTGATGCTATACATAAAAAGTTTTTTTGCAAAAAAGAATTTTTTGAAAGATTATTAGACATTCATAATCCTATTATTACATTTCTGTTTCTTAATTTAGAAGAATTTCATCTAACAGACGATTTGTATATTAAAATGAATTCGAGAGGCAAGCCTTTAACACCATTTGAAAATTTTAAAGCAAGATTTGAACAATACCTTGAAGACATAGATGAAGATGAATTATCTGGAAGGGAGTTTGTTAGAAATGGTAACACAGAGAGAAAGGTGTCAATAAGGGATTATTTTGCCTATAATATAGACACAAAATGGGCGGATTTTTTCTGGCAATATAGAAAGCTACAAAATCGTTCCGGATCTGAAATGGACAATGACTTTGACGATGAATTAATGAATTTTATTAGAGTAATTTTTACAAATGAATATGCAGCAACTCTGGGGTTAGGTGCAAAAGAGAAAGATGACACTTTAGAATATCTACTTGGCACACAAGTGGCTAAAAGAAACCCGGAATACTCTGATGTAATTTCATTCTACAAATATGAAAAATTAAATGTATTAATTCCCAAAGATTATGAAAAATTTTTAAGCATTCAGAGCAAAAAATTGAAAAACAGTGTTGAAGAAGAGAACGATGATAAAGGAAAACATAAAAAATTGAGAGAAAATTCCGTAAGTTATGTTATTTTTTTGATTAATGCATTAGATGAGTTTTCAAGTGGTGGCGAAAAAATCAAAAATTATTTGTCCAGTAACTATAAATTCTATTATGATGAGAATAAAATCTTTGAAAATGCTTTAAGACTTGACTTTAAAAGCTATCATGAAAGATTAATGTTTCATGCATATATAGGTTTCTTACTAAAAAACAAAGAAAATAGAGATGGAATTGACCAGTGGATTAGGGTTATTCACAACCTTTCTCATCCAGATAATACAATTATTGATAGTGCCACTGATTTTGCAAGAGCAATTGCATCAACTGAAAAACTACTTGGATATAGTAACAATATTTTAGACTATCTGACAGATAATGATACTAATATAGACTTCTTTTCAAGCTGGCAGATTCTTGAGGAAAAAATGAAAGCTCATTTGATATTAAAGGATGAAAAATGGAAAAAAGAAATTGAAAAAACTGAGAAACATAAGTATTTTAATGGACAGATTGGTTTCATTTTAGAATTTGCAGGTATTTTAGATTATTACATAAACCATAAAAATTGTGATTGGAGTGATGATGAGAATAAAGAGTTTTTTGATAAATTTTCTGAATATGCAGAAATTGCAAGAGAAGTATTTGCAGAAAGTTATGATAAAAGAATAAATGATAAAGATTATGTTTTTGAGCGTGCCGTTTTAACAAAAGGAGATTATTTAACAGAGGCATCTCAAAACAGACGCAATTTGTTATCAACAAGTACAGTTAGAAACAATGTTAAACGTGACCATAGTTGGAAAAGACTATTAAGAATTTCTGATGAGGAGTGGCTTAAACCAAACGACGGACAATACAATAATGAATGGACAAAAAGACGATTATATGTAAAACAAGTTTTTGATGATATTCTTGGCGATCAATCTAATACTACTATTGTGGAAAAATTAGATAAAATAATAAAAAATTCTAATGTAACTGACTGGCGTAGGTATTTTATAGAATGTCCAGGTTTGATAGAGTATTGTGAGCAAGGCTTTGTTCGCTTTGAGAACGGAAATAATAAAAATAACATCTTGTTGTACAGGCAGTCTAGAAGCAGCCATTATCATGCAGAAATGCGTACATATTACTTATGGAAAATATGGAAAAAATACATTGAGTCAAATAAAGATTCCTATAGGCCGTTTAAAAGTGAAGATATTAAGTATAAAGAAGTCATGGGTATAGATAATAAACCACATATTCTTTTTAAAGGATTTAATAATTGTGAAATAAAAATTTTTTATGATAAGGAAGGTTATAAGATAGAATTTCATTTACCAGAAGATGAGAATAATCAAACGGAAAACATCGTTAAAATTAAAGGTATCTTAAAAGAGTCCGGTTTTGAATGTAATGGCAACTGTAAAATTTACATTTATCTATCGAAATCTGATGAAACAGAAGAAAAATTAGTTAATAAATTAATATATATCTTAGAAAAGTTAAAAGATTTGCCTAATACAATAAATTAAAAATGCGAGACCGTCCCCAATTTTGTGTAAGCACCCTTTTTCTTAGACTCATTATACATAATTTCACCTAATATATCCACTAAGCC
>JALUMP010000161.1 GCA_027039745.1 Candidatus Parcubacteria bacterium | reverse complement strand
TATTTAAAGGTATTGGATATGTTGATTGTTCTCTTGAAATCGTCTTATGAAAATCTGTATCAAAAACAGCAAATATTGGAGCCCGAAAAGTAGAGCTTAATTTTTTGATTTCTTCTTGTGCTATTTTGTTGTGGATAGGGGCAAATATTTCTGCTTTTTTGATTTGTTTTAAAACTGAAGAATTTATTTTTAAAGGCCCAGTCATACCAAGACCATGCACTATTCTAATACCAATTTTGTAGAAATCATTATAATCTTTTTTTAAATCATTAAGAAAAACTTGTTTGGCATAATTTTGTGATACTTTGAATTTTTCTTCTACTAGAATTTTTCCAGTTTTATTAAAGAGAGTGTATTTTGTAGAGGTAGAACCAGGATTAACTATTAAAATATTTTTTAGTTTTTGAGCCATTTCTATTGTCTTTTTTTTTTCTGAAATATTAGATAAAAATATCATAAAATTATTAAAATTAAATTTTTAAACAATAATGATTTTAACATATTAAAATAAAAGTGATATACTAAAGGTATGATAAAAGAAGAAATAAAAAATGATTTAAAAATTGCTATGAAAGCACATAATGATATTGCAAAAAATACGTTAAAAGGTTTGCTTTCTGCTTTTACAAATGAGGTGATTTCACAAGGCGGAAAACCTCAAGATGAAGTGACAGATGAAATAGCTGTAAAAGTAATTAAAAGAATGGTAAAACAAAGGAAGGATGCAATTTCTCAATTTAAAGAAGGTGGGCGTGATGATTTAGTAGAAAACGAAAGCAAAGAATTGGAAATTTTGGAAAAATATCTTCCAGAACAAATGTCAGAAGAAGAAATTTTAAAAATTACTACAAAAAAGAAAGAAGAGCTTGGTATTGAAGACAAATCAAAAATGGGTATTTTAATCGGAGCTGTTATGAAAGAAACGGCTGGAAATGCAGATGGTGGTGTTGTAAAAAATATAGTGACAAGTTTGTTTGATTAAATTAATAAAAAATAAAAAACCAATTTGAATAATTGGTTTTTTTATTTTAGGAATATTTATTGTTTAGAACATTTTGTTCTTGGTATTGTGGGTTTTGCTATTACCACATTTCCTCCCCCATCAATGTTATCTACACAATGACAAACGTCATTTTCATCACATTGATATATCATGAATCCATTTTTTACAGCATTACAATTCTTGAGCCCCAAACTGCCACAAAAACCTTTATAACTATAGTTATTTTTTATATAATAAGTTGTTGCTTTTGGCAAAATATTTGAAAGTTCATTTGTTTTAACGACATCGTTAGTTGATGCATCTTTTTTTTGATCGGAAGAATGTTGTTTGTTTTCTAATTTCTTTTCATTAATATTAGTATCAATGTTGGTGATTTCATTTGTTTTTCTTTGATTTAAAATAGTCTTTGTAAGAGTGTTTTGCACATCTTTTACAGCATTTTGATCTATTGGAATAGGACTTTTTTGCACCAAAAAAGCCAAAATTGTTCCAACAAC
>JALUMP010000160.1 GCA_027039745.1 Candidatus Parcubacteria bacterium | reverse complement strand
AAATCTTTTATCTTTTTACCCAAGTTGCTGCCTTACGTGCTTTCTTAAGACCAGGTTTCTTTCTTTCAACAGATCTTGGGTCTCTTTTTAGAAAACCTTTCGCTTTCAAAGAACCTCTTCTTTCTGAATCTAATTCAACTAAAACTCTTGCTATACCAAGCCTTACTGCTTCTGCTTGTGCATTTTGTCCACTTCCTTTTACATATGCAGAAACCATATATTTTTCTTTTATATCATCTAAAGCCTCAGTTGCTTTTTTAATTAATTCAGCAGTATTAAAAAAATCAGATGCCAATACCCCATTCACAAAAACTTCTGTTTTTTTGGCTTCTACCAATCTAACCCTAGCTACTGCTGTTTTTCTTCTACCAATAGCTTCTGTATATTTTGCTTTTTTTGGCAAAACAGACATTATTTTTTCTTTCACAACAGAAAGCACACTTGATTTATTTTTTTTCTTTTTATTTCTAAAACTTTTATCAGCCATATTATTCATTTATTATTAAATTTTTCATCACAACATCTCTTAATTTGTTTTTGGGCAACATTCCATAAATAGCATTTTTTATTACCTCTCCAAAACCTTTTTTTTCAACCAATTTTTGCATTGTAATTTCCTTTCTTCCCCCGGGATATCCAGAATAATGATCATAAATTTTTGACATTAATTTTTTTTCAGGAACATCCATATCATTTATATCATTTATAACAACTTTAACATCAGCAACTTTATTTGGTGCGTAGTTTACGTCATTTTTACCCATTAACAACACAACTACTTCGGTAGCTAGTCTCCCTATTTTTTTATCTTTTGCGCTTATTTTATATTCTTGTGTCATAATATTTTTTTATACAAATTCAATAATAGCTATATCTGCACCATCTGCACCTGTTCTTTTACCTTTCTTCACTATTCTAACATAGCCACCAGGTCTATCAGTATATTTAGGAGCTAAATCTTCAAAAAGTTTTTTCATTATTCCATCAGATCCTGAACCTAATTTAGAACGTATTAATCGTTGATTGCTTAAAGAATTTTCTTTTGCCTTTGTTATAATCTTTTCTATATATGGTCTTAATTCTCTTGCTTTAGCTTCAGTTGTTTCTATATGCCCATATTTTAATAAAGAAATAGATAGAGATCTCAATAGGGCTTTTCTTCCATCTCTCTTTCTACCAAATTTTCTGTTTTTGTTGTGATGTCTCATAATTAACTTATTAATTTATTTTCTAATTTTTTTTAATGCTTTTTTTATTTTTTTCAGATCATCATTCTCAATACTATCAATAGATATTATGTCATCATCTGTCATTTTTTCTAAACTTGTAACATTTAAAATACCCTCTTTAGCCAATTTTTCAAGCAAACTTTCATCTAAATCTAAATGAACAATACTGTCTGCTACAGAACGACTTACCTCATCATCCAAAACAATCCCTAAGATTGCTGACAATTGATCTATCATTATTTGAACTGATTTTCTAATGACATCTGTAGGTG
>JALUMP010000159.1 GCA_027039745.1 Candidatus Parcubacteria bacterium | reverse complement strand
GACCACTATTTTAAAAATTTTGAAAAAGAAGTTTTGAAAAAAATAGAAAATTTTATAAAATAAAAAACACATATTGTGTATTGTGTTTTTTATTTATTTTATAAATATAATCCAAAAACTATAAATCGAATTCTCCTTTTTTTACACCATCTATAAATATCTGTCATTCTTCATGAGAAAAAGGCAAAATCGGTGAATGTGAATTTTTTGTATCTTGAACTAATACTTCTTTTTCAGTAATCTTTACAGCCACACATTTATTGTTTCAAGAATGTGGGCTACCCATAGCAACCACAAAACCATCTTTCTCTTTTGGTTTTTGTTCAGTCTGTTTAATATTATTTTCCATACTTAAAAAATTAATTAATAATACACTTTTATATTACCCCCCCCCCTAGTTATGTCAACCAACATATTCTTATTTTTTCTCTTTTTCTCTTTTTCTTTTTTTTGTTTTTATTTTTTTCACCCACTTACACACAACTCTGCTATAGCAGCGCTGTGTGTAAAAAAATTTTCAAAAATAAAAAACTATTTTAAACTCTAAATATGATAAAATCTATTATATGAAAAAAAGCGAAAATGCTGCGCATTTTCACCCATCCATTTTTTGTCTTCTTTTACAGGAAGTCCGACTTCCTGTAAAAACTTATATTATTTAGAACTAAAAGTAAACTTTCCTCTCTCAGACAGCATCAAACAAAAGCTTTGTATTTCTTCTAAAATCTCAGGTATTTTAGAATTTGGAATAAGATTATTTTTATACAAATATTCTTTTTGATTTTCTATAAGCTCCACACAAGTAACAATTTTTCTTTTAATAAAATCCTCTTGAGCTTTTTTAGGAATTTTTGTAATTGCTGTAACTGGATTAATACCAGATTTTAAAATAAAATCATGCAAGTTATTTGATTCTGGATAATTTCAAGCTAAAACTCCAATATCAGCACATTTTGCATACCTTTTTGCATTAGTTGTAAATTTTGTATTTGTAATAATAAGTTGCCTTGGTATTTTATCTTCATAAAAACCAGAATCTAAAATATCATCAAACCTTGCTCTCATATATAAAGTAACTTTAAGGTCTGTTTTTTTTGCTCGTGAATTATGAAACTTTAACTCAGCTGTAATAGACTCTTTTTCATTAGAAGTTACTATGTCTACCTCGTGTGTTACACATTTACCTCTAATTTTCTTACCAACATAAACATTTTTATAACCATACGACTTAAAAACTTCTCCAATAAATTTTTCAAAAGCAAATCCTTCAGGACCCAAACGAGAAACAGCCAAAGGAAGATTATATCTCATAAAATCTCTCGTTCTTCCTCTTTTCATAAGCAATTTTCTTACCAAAAGATAAATACTGTCGGTATCTATTTTTTTAATATTATGCTCATGACAATGTATAATCACATCCTCGGCAATACCTTCTGGAGAATCCATATTTCTCAAAGATTTTATTAATTTAAACTTATCAAAATGCTCTACTGTTCCATCTTTTTTCTGTATCAAAATATCTTTTCCATTTTCCATATCAACTATTTTACCACATTACAAATTTTTTATAAAACAATAATTTATGTTATAATCTTTTTTGTCTTTTTTAAATTAAAGTTTAAAAAGCAACAACCATAAGGCTCTATCGTCTAACGGCTAGGACGTGGGATTCTCATTCCCAAAATCAGAGTTCGATTCTCTGTAGAGTCACAAATAGAAACTTCCCGCGCTGAAAGCGCAGAAGACGGGCGCGCCGAAGGCGCGCAGGCAGGCAAGAAACGCCGAGAACTGGCGATAAAACCAAAGGGCGCAGGTGCGCCGAAGTGGGCGGATTTGTCACGAATTTTGGGGTTCGTTCCGACTTTTTTGACGAAGGAGGCAATCTCTTTGAGATTGGTGGATGAGGACAAAAAATCGGCTTGTTTCGTATCTAAAATCCATTCCCGTAGGGGTTCGACCCAATTATTTCCCCTGTGATTAAAATCTTTCTTCTTCTGTTTCAAAGTAAGTGATTCGCGCATTAGTTTATCTTTCTTTTTCAAATATATTTCTTTTGGCACATCTCCATCTAAATATGCAGATACAAGTTTATCCAAGCGCGACTCACTTTCTTTGATTTTAACTGAAAGATTTTCATCACTACTTTGCGATAAGTCTTTTTCTTCATGCTCCCATTTTTCAACTCTCTGTAACATCCAGTCAGTATACTTATCGCAAAGTGAAATTGTTTGAAGCTGTTCCTTTATTTGTTCGGCAAGCACTTCCTCGCGCAGATAACCTTGAGAGCATGCCCCTTTCTTTTTAGTACAACGATAATATCTATACTTGCCTCCGCATTTTCCAGTAGCCCATTGAGCAATAAACATGCTCTTGCATTCTCCACATGAAAAAGTACCAGTAAACGGAAAATCATGCTTTTTCTTTTGTCTGCGAGGATGTGCTCTTGCCGACAAAACTTTTTGTACAGCTTCAAATAATTTCGGGGAAATAATTGGCGCAAAGCTTCCATCAAACCATTCTTCATTATGTTTAACAAAACCAAGATACGCTCTGTTTGTTAGCATTCTTTTGACGGAAGCTTTGCCAAGTGGTGTTCTGCTCCCTGTAGTCACTCCGTGGTGTGCCAAAAATTCGGCGAGAGATTCTAAACCATGTGTACCTTTTGCATATTCTTTGTATGCTTTTACAATTATTTTACTTTTAACAGGATGAGGTTCAATATTTCTAGTGATACGATTATTTATATATCCAAAAGGTGCTTTAGTAAGCCACTCGCCTCGCCGAACTTTTTGGCGCACCCCTCGTTTAACATTCTCTGATAAGTTATCTGAATAATATTTAGATTGCCCGAACGCCACTTGTAACATAAAGAGCCCCTGCGGGGTAGGTTCAAACCAAAATGTCGGAAAGCGCAAAGACACTATTTTCTTTTGATCAATTGCATAAATGATACGACCACCATCAATACTGTTTCTTGCCAATCTATCCGGATGCCATGCAAGTATTCCACAATTTCCACGTTCCTCAATTTTTGCCATCATCTCATTAAAAACAGGTCTGCCTGGTGTCTTTGCGCTTTTTGACTCTTGAAATTCCTCAAGAATTTCAAGATTTTCTTTACGCGCAAATTCTCGCAACTCAAAAAGCTGAGCCTCAATACTCATTACTTGCTTATCGTCATCCTCTGTGGACTTTCGAGCGTATAGAAAATATTTTGGTTTGGACATAATATAGTTTTTAGATTGCGTTGCAAGAGGCAAATCCGCCCACTTCGGCGCACCTGCGCCCTTTGGTTTTATCGCCAGTTCTCGGCGTTTCTTGCCTGCCTGCGCGCCTTCGGCGCGCCCAGCTTCTGCGCTTTCAGCGCGGGAAGTTTCTATTTGTGAAGATATTATAACCTGCGCGCGAACTTATTTCGAACAACAATCGCGGAGCGATTGATCTTCGTCACGCACAGAGCACGTGGTAACTCAAAACTTCCGCTTGCGCTAGGAACGCTTTGTGGCAACTCTCTTCACAACACCGCGCCACTCTCGCCTCGTAAACTCGGCGAGCCGTCCACCAAAACCGTTTCCTTTCAATTTTTAATCGGCTCCTCCCCAAACCCCTCCGCCGACAGGCAAAAAAAAAGAAAGGTAATGAAACGGTTTTGTTGGTCGGGTTCGCTACTAATCATTATAACCTAAGTTGGGATATTCTACAATAGGATATACACTATAAATATGGATAAGACAATTCATTCAACAAAATATAAAACTGTACTTCAGAATCTAGTTAAAGCTCGCCATGAGTCTGGCTTAATGCAGTCTGAAGTTGCAGAGAAACTCAATAAACCACAATCTTTTGTATCAAAAGTTGAGCGTGGTGAGCGAAGGCTAGATGTTGTTGAGTTGGAAGCTTTTGCAAAACTTTATAAAAAAAGTCTTGATTGGTTTCTAAAATAATCAAGATATATTATGAATACACAGAAACAAAAAATAATTTCATTATTTAACACAAAGGTTAAAGGTAAAAAACCTAATTTATCTAAGTATACAAAAAAGCATGATGGTAAAGCTGGGTATTGGCTTGAAAAACAGATGGGGATTAAACCAAACGCAAGCAATGAACCAGATATCTATGGTTATGAAATGAAAAACCAAACCACTTCTGGAAAAATAACATTTGGAGATTGGAGTGCTGATGAGTATATTTTCAAACACGGTCGCCCAAATAAAATTCATGATACCAATAAAGATTATGATATATCACGAGATGATTTCCTGAGAATTTTTGGTAGACCGAACCCAGAAAAAGATAACAGGCTTTCTTGGTCTGGCACTCCTTGCCCTAGTTATATCAATGAAAGAAATTCTTATGGACAGATTCTAGAAATAGATGAAGAAGAAAATATTGTAATTAGTTATTCATATTCACTTGATAAGAGAGAACATAAAAATATTATAGTTCCCAAAGATATGCAAAAAGAAAATATTGTCTTGGCAAAATGGTACAACGAATCAATTAAGAAAAAACTTGAAGATAAATTTTATCAAAAAGGCTGGTTCACTTGTAAGAAAAATGCAGATGGCATTTATGATTCTATTCATTTTGGCAAACCAATGAATTTTGAAAGTTGGTTAGATCTTTTAAAAGCAAAAAAAGTATTTTTTGATAGTGGTATGCACTATGGAAACAAGAGAAACTATTCACAGTGGAGAGCAATGCAGGGTACTTGGGATAATCTTATTACAGAAAGTTACTAGTTTATTTTTTTAATAATTTTACTATTTTTTTTGCTACTTCCCGTATTACAGGTACGGCAACACTGTTGCCACATTGTTTATACGCCTGTGTATCGCTAACTGGAAAAACATAGTCTTCTGGATAACCTTGTAATCTCAAGCCTTCCTTTGGTGTTAATTTTCGTGGATTCTTTCCTTTTTGTTCAATTAGTATTTCAGAACCATCTTTATAGTATCTTGCACTCATGGTGCTTGTATATATCGAGTTCTCGTTAAATAATGAATACCCGAAGCCATTACCTTTCTGCTTATGCTCTTTTTTTCTTCTTTGATGCCCAGCCCACAACTTATCCGATAATGTATATTTATCATCAACTTTTTTTTCTAAGATGTCACCAAGTTTAGTTATTGTATTTTTTGGTTTAGGATGTTTAAAATCAATATCTTTATCAGAAAATGCTATTATATATATACGCTCTCTATTTTGTGGAACACCAAAATCTTTTGCATTTAATACTTCAGCAAAAACATTATAATCTAAATCCTCCAGAGTCTTTTTTAGTGTCTGAAAAGTATTTCCCTTATCATGACTTTTAAACCCTTTTACATTTTCAAGGAATAATACTTTTGGCTTATGGTGTTTTACAATCCTTGCTATATCGAAAAATAATGTACCACGAGTATCCTCAAAACCTTTTTTAAGTCCTGCATTTGAAAAAGGTTGACATGGAAAGCCTGCTAACAAGATATCAAAAGGTGGGATTTCTTTCGCATCTATTTTTGTAATATCTCCACTGGGAATCTCTCCAAAATTTTCTGCATATGTCTCTTGTGCAAATTTATCAAATTCAGATGTGAATACACACTTACCGCCAAGTTCTTCAAATGGAATACGAATACCGCCCATTCCAGCAAATAAATCTATGAACGTAAAATCATTTTTATTTTTCTGCCAACTTTTTTTGTCTTGAAATAATTTTGCACTCATAATTATCTTTTTATTACACTAATAATTTTACCATTTACCACATAGTCATCTGCACTAGATATATAAATAGGTTTATGTTTTTTGTTGGTAGATTCAGAAAGTAACCGTATTGTTTTGGTCTTTTTGTCAATATCAAATTTTTTCAAATTTGCCATACCGTCAATGACAGATAAAACATAGTCGCCACTCTTTGGGGTTCTGTATTCAGAATCAATTAAAACAAAGTCACCGTTCTCTATGTTTTTTCCACCAATCTTCGCTAGATTCATAGAATCCCCTTGGGCTTGTATAGCGAATACTCCATCCCTATCTACTGACAGGTTGCTAGGTATTTTAACATAGCCTTGCAAGTTTTCTTCCGCAACAATAGTTGCTTCTCCGGCATTTGCAACACCATAGATTGGCACGCTAAAGAGAGAGTCTTTTATTTTAGTTGCTTTATTCTTAATAAATTTAGTATCCTTAACTATATCAATTCCTCTTGCTTGTTTATCAAGCTTTTCAAGATAGCCAGCTTCTTGTAATTTATTGATATGGTAATGAGCGGTTGATATAGAATCTATCTTTAAATGTTTTCTAATTTCATCTAATGACGGGGCGTATTCATTTTTCTTTTTGAAAGTTTTTATAAAATCTAAAACTTCTTTTTGTCTTTTTGTAATCATAAATAATACTTAAATTTGCACTTCTAATTACTTTCTAGTATAATAT
The DNA here is from genome assembly GCA_027039745.1 of Candidatus Parcubacteria bacterium. Classification (GTDB taxonomy): domain Bacteria; phylum Patescibacteriota; class Minisyncoccia; order Phycocordibacterales. Next base: position 11 of record JALUMP010000159.1, on the reverse strand, counting down.
ATGTATTATAT
>JALUMP010000158.1 GCA_027039745.1 Candidatus Parcubacteria bacterium | reverse complement strand
ATACAGAAAAAACAATATTTGAAGGAGATGTTCACTTAAAACCAACAGCTGTTTTAAACACTATATCTGGTAATTTAAAGATAGATGGTAATGTATATAATGAAGGAAAAATACTATTAAAATCAAAAAATCTTGAAATTACAAAAGATTTAATTAACTCTGGAGAAGTCTCTTCACAATATTCTAATTATGGACATATTCAAGTTAATCAAAATATCAATAACACAGGAAAAATGAATTTCCGAACTCTAGATATTTTAGGAAATATTAAAAACGATGGAGACTTTAGAGTAAACAATATCAATATTAAAACAGATAAAATAGATATCACAGGAAGTATTCCCATTAAAGAAAAAATATATTTAGATCAAGATACTGTTTTTGAGAAAAACACAAGAAAATTAGATGCAGAGATTATTTCCAATGGATACAATTACTTTTTTAATTCAAATTTTGTAGAAACAAAATTTTTAAAAAATTACAATTCTAACAATAAAACAGTCTTCAAAGCTTATTGACTAAAAGACATTAATGCTCCCAACTCTGAAATCATTGCAGGAAGAGATACAGAAAACATGGCTTTGTTTTATGGAAACAATAAAGTAAATAAAATAGATTTTAAAAAAGATACTAGTTTAAACAATGATGTAATTATTAATGCCAATACTATTAAATTTTTCCCTAATACTAAAATATATATCTACAAAAACATTACTTTAAACACAGATATTATTAATTACGGAAACTTAAAAAAAGCAACATCAAACTCTACAATATATTTTACAAAAAACTTTCAAAACAATGGAAGTATAGACTCTAATGTAAAATATCTTTTTCCTGACACAACAAACCTATATGAATACAAAACCTCAGAAGATGAAACTATTAGAGAAGCAGTAAAGACTCCGAATCTTAACTTTAATTATTACTTAAACAGAAAAACAGAAATAACTTTACAAAACCCACAACCTCAACCAAAATCTTTTACCTTCTACTATAGACTTAAAGGACAAACACAATGAAATGAAGTTAAAATAAATCAAGAAATACCATATACTGAAATTCAAATACCATCTCCACCACTTAAAGCTTTTTTTTCTAAACAACCCCAAAACATTATTGCAGGAGAAGAACAAGAAATTATTATCAACTTAGACAGAATTCCAGAACTTACAGATACTTCTTGAAACTCCGACACCAACACCTTTAACTTCTACTTATCACTTAACACCAACAACGGAACTAACATTTACCCTGAAGTGATTACTGTACCTGCAAATCAAACACAAATCAAAATAAATGTTAGAATTTCAAAAGCCAATCCCAACACAAAAATTTATCTAAAAAATAGTAGAGGAGAGGTTCTTGCAGAATCAAGTCTATTTGAAGTTAAACCTGTTCCTCCGAAAGGGAAGTTATTTTTAGGTTTAGATATTTGAGATACTATTGTAAGTGGAGAAAACAATACAACATTTTCTAAAGTTAAAAAAGTAGATGTATTATTTAACAATTCT
>JALUMP010000157.1 GCA_027039745.1 Candidatus Parcubacteria bacterium | reverse complement strand
GTATTGATGAGAATAAAGTTTTTGAAATATACAAAAATACAGACTTAAAAAAACCTTTTTTTCAAATAGAAATTAATGATAAACTGTATAATTGCCAATATGATAAGTTGTATTTAGAATCAAGGTTTGATACTCAAAAAGAATTTATACAAAATATGTGTAAAAAAAATAAAGGAAATTAAGAAATGAATAACAAGGAATATATGGAAATTATAATCGATCAACTAAAAAAAGAAAAGAATCCTGTATCAAGTTTATCTAAAATAGAGGATGAATTGTCGAAAGGATTTTTTGAAGGAAAATATTCTTTTGAAGATCAAGAAGACATCGAACATACTATAACACCTGAAATACTATCATTCATTCAAGAGCTAAGACTTTCATTACAAGAAGGTAGATATGACACTGGGAGCTATTATACAGACAGCACTTTGATTAACAGAATAATTAATGAAGAAAATTTATGGAAAAGGACAGTATTAGATCCAGCTTGTGGTACAGGAAATTTTCCTATTAAACTAATATTATTATTTATAAACAATTTTACCAGCAAAGTTGATTTAGTCAAATATATAGAGAAATATATATTTATCAATGAATTACAAAAAGACAGTATAGAAGTTTTCATTAAACGACTTAATTTTATAGTATTTGATAAGTTTGGAGAAGAATTATCCAATGAAGAAATTGGAATAATTAAAAAAAATATAACTATTAAAGACTTTTTAGTTGAATTTGATTCTGGAATAAAATATGATGCAATAATTGGAAATCCTCCATATCTAGGGATAAAAAGTTTAGGCGAAAGATATAGAGTTGATCTCAAAAATGAGTTTGGGTATGTTGATGATTTATATTCACTTTTTGTAGAAAAAAGCAGTAAATTATTGGAGGATAATGGGTTCTTTTCATTTGTAACTTCAAGTACATATATGACAATAAGCACAAAAAAGAGAATGAGAGAAACTTTAATTTCAAAAGGTCTATACAGAATAGAAGGAAATCATAAAAACCATTTTGATATTCAAACAAAAACAGCAACTTTTTATTGTAGAAAGAAAAAACAAAGAAAAGAAGTCTCAATTTTCATTGAAGAAAAAGATTTTAAAATGAAAAAAACAAATATCATTTCGTTAATGGAAGGAATACCAACATTTCCACTAGAGAAAATAAATAAAAATATAGAAAAAGAATTCAAAAAAGTACAACCATTTTTAGATACTTATAAAAAAGAAATGAGAACTACTTCAAGTTTTAAAAAATTTATTGAAACTGATGATTATGCAAAGCTAGTGAGAGATAATGACATTCTACCGCTAGGATTAATATCTTTCATTGCAACAGGTGTTGATTTTAAAGGAAATAATGAAATTGTCATATTTTCTGAAACAAATAATAAGTATAATTTACTTGCAGATGCGGAAGAAGTAAAAGAAGAGTTAACACCCACTGATTTTAGAACTGGTCTTGACGAAAAGAAATATATAAAAGCGATCAAAGGGACAGAAAAATTGTATGTCAAGTGGGATAAAAAGACATTTCAATATTTAAAAAAAATAGGAGCACCATTAAGAAATCTTTCTCTATACGGAGAAGAAATATTATATTGTAAAACATCCACATATGAGTTTACTAAAATTGACAAAAACACTTTGTGTATAAATACAGCAGGTGCTTCTTTTATTCGTCCAGTCATTGATATATCAATTGATGAAATATTATTTCAAATAGAAAATGAAGAAGTTAAAGCATATATAAATAACAGCATTAATAATTCATTATGTTTAACTCCAAATGATTTAAAAAAGATACCAATTAGAATAAAAGCTTAAATCAAGAGTGGTCATTATGTCTTTTTCTAAAATAACATATGAATTCATCTTCGATTGTGTTTATATGAAATAGCATTATACATCTCCTCCTTTTTTGATGAAAATATTACTATCATGTTCCTCAATTACTTTTGCTACTGAAACAAAATCTCCACTTTCATTAATTGATTTTCCATCTATTTCTGAATATTTAATTTTCATATTCTTTTTTCTTAATTTTTTGTTATTATAATTATAGCATATTTTAAGTTATTTTTAGTCATAATATTCAAAATTAATTATAGAAAGCATTTATCACCGCCCTAAGAAGCGATGTCTTCTGCTAAATTAGGATAAGAGGTAAAACAATTGAATTATATAATGATGAATACTGCTATGGCGATATCAATTAATAATGAATCAAAAACAGAGACAAGAAGAGTTTTAAAAAAGTTCTACGATATTTCATTAAAAGACCCAAAAAAAACACCATATTTCTTTGAAAAAACAAATAAAAAATTACAATTTAAGGTTATGCAAGGCATAGAAAAAGTTTGCCCAATTTTTCAAGAAGAAGGAGAAAATAACTTTTTTTGTGGAGATAATTTTACTTATAAAGTGGGAGAACAAATTTGGATAAGAGAACCTGCTTTTATTACAAACTATATATTCAGATTTGATAGTGCAAAAATAGAATATCAATTAAAATCAGACAAAAAGAAAAAATATAAAATTGATCTACCAGCAAGATTTTTTCCAAATCCAAAAAAATGGATAACTGAGCATAAATCTGTACCAAACGGATGTATAGCTGAAATGGCAAAAACATTTGTAACAATCACAAAAATAAATGTTGAAAATCTACATGATATAACTTTTGGAGATGTTCTTGCAGAAGGAATAGAGATTAAAAATGTAAACAATCTTACTAAAGCAAAAATACTGGATTTATCAAAGAAGGTTGTAGCTGATGATTTAACAGCAATTGAGATAGCTATAAAGAATTCTTTTATTCAGTTATGGGATAGTGTCGCAAATGAAGGTTATAGGTGGATAGACGATCCTTTTGTTGTTGTGTATAAGTTTCGCAAAACAAAGCTTGTACATTGATTTGCTCAATATATTAATTTTCCTCTTTTAAGCAATATCCTTCATCATTAATATTGATAGCTAATACAAATGATTCTTTTTTGTCCCATTTTTCATCAATTTCAACACTAAAAATATCTATAATTTGAAAACCATCAGAAATATTAATTTGAATGTCGGCATTGGCATCGTAATCTTTTAACAAATCCTTTAGCTCGGAAACCTTCATTTTTTCTCCTTTTCGTATACAGATATTATAATATTATTTTCGTTAATATTAATTGAAATAGAGTATACTTGTTATGATTCGAAAATCTATGTTGATTACTAAATGTGAACAAAAAATTTAGTAATTCACGAAAAAGAAAATGAAAAATCAGATATAATATATTTTTAAAACAAAACAAAAAGGAAAACTAAAATGAAAAAACCTATTATTTTAACAAAAGAAAATTTTGAAGAGACAACAAAAGAAGGTGTTGTAATGCTAGATTTTTGGGCACCTTGGTGTGGTCCTTGTAGAATGAATTCTCCTGTAATTGAAAAATTAGCAAAAGATTTTGATGGTAAAGCTAAAATTTGTAAAGTGAATACAGATGAAGAGCAAGATATTCATACAAAATTTGGAATCAGATCTATTCCTACAATTATCTTCTTGAAAGATGGTGAAATTATGAATAAATTTGTAGGTGCTCGTAGTGAAGAAGAGTATGTTAAACAAATAAACAATCTTCTTTAATTTTTAATCTGAATTTAATTTTTAGACTTGAAATGAAAAGTCTAAAAATTAAAACACCACTTTTCTAAAAAACAAAAAATCTAATAAATTGTTTACAATATTTCTCTCAGCTGTATTTATATTTTTTCTTTCATCAACTTTCTTTTTCGGAGACATCGCTCTTAGTGTAGTTTTCAAAATTAACTATTAAGAAGTTTAAAAGATTAAATATGGTATAATATAGATAACATAAAAAGAGAGGATAGATAGATGGCATTAGATATAGAGATTCGAATATCAAATATTGATGGAAACAAATTAAAGTCAGAGTTGGTGGATAGCTTAGAAAAACATAATATTTTTTCAAACAAAGGGAAAAAGATAAGAGTAGAAAAAAATCTATTTTCAAAAAAGAAAAGTTTAAGAGCAATTTCAAATATTGATTATTTCTTGGAAAATAATTTATTTTTGTTTAATGAAGGAGACTCTGTATATACAGGAGGAACTTTCAACGGGACAGGAGTAAAAATAGAGAAAGATTTGCTGATAAATATTGCAATTTTGGAAACACTGAAAGAAGACAAAAAAACAGGTATAAATTTCAAACAAATAATTGAAGATATTACTGCAAAAAAGACATATGTGGAAAACTATATTGTGTACTTTGGTAATATGGGCTATCAATTTAAAGATTTTATATTAAAAGAAATAGATGATGGAACAATAGAGCTAACAACTAAGAAATATCACTTTGAGGTTGAAGGAAAGAATGAAGTCAGACATAATCTTCTTGATTCCTTCGATAATATTCGTATCCTTCATTCAGATGAGATAAATACAATTTTAGATGATCTTGATGGAATAGAGAGTGAAGTATCTTTTTCAATATTAGACTTGTTTTCATTAGGAGAGTGGGCTGGAGATAATGGACAATCATATAAGCTCCTTCATTCAGAAGAAGGGGTTGTTTTGAAAGAAGGTGAGGTAAATATCTTTAGCGACAATGGAGATTATGTTGTACCTAGGATGAAGGATATGGAAATGGCATTAGAGCTCCTTTCAAAAGAAAAAAATAAATATTTCAGAGAGACACTTTTTTGTTTTGCATTTATCTTTAAGTTTTTTCTTGAAAATGAAGGTGCTGAACTCACCACGATATATGGGTAGACAGCAGTGCCTTCTGAAAATGTACAAACCTGATCATTAGATATAATTTCCTAAAAAATTTGGTGATAAATACTACAAAAGAATTTGGAACAGAAGTTATAATTTTAAAGCAAAAAGAAAAAACTTTTGAACAAGAGTTGGTAGGAGATGTTTTAGAAATAATTACAGTTTTCTCAACAAGATTATATGGTTCAAGATCTCATAAAAATAAAAATGTATAGGGCTGCAAAAAACATATCTTATTCAGAGAGAACTGATAAATATGATCTTGATTCTATTTTAGAAAAAAGAACAATGACTATTAGCATTGAAAAGTTTTTATCCTCTGACCAAAAAGCTGACATAATATCTAATATGCAAAAGTTTTCTTCGAAATAGGAGAATGGGAATCACTTGATTCTTCTTAATGCTTAATCTTTTGGTCTTATGATCAGGTTTGATTAGGTTTTATATTTCGTAGTTCACAAGAAGCAGAAAATACAATAAATATTTTACTAAAAAATTAAGATTAATAGAAAGAGATGTATAGAATTAACTATACATCCTCAAGGTTTGGATTTGAATTTTGCTTTCTCTTGATCGAATTAATACCAAATTTGATTGTTTCATTATCATATTCAAAATAATCAACAGCTGGATGAAAGCCATGAAAGAATGGATCTCTTTCATTCTCACCTGATTCAAGTCTCTCAACAAGTTCAGCAGTACCAATAGCTTTATCAACAAGCTCTTTCATTTTCATTAATTCATCAAGATCAAGATCAACAATTATTTCTTTATCGAAAGCACGTGCATTCATAGGATATCCTTTTTGTTTAAATTTATATATTATAAATCAAGAATAATTTTTTTGTATTTTTAAGAAGAAAAATAATATTTTTTTGTAGGATAAAGGCACTTAGCTAGAACTAAATCTAGCTAAAAATAAGAGGAGAATTTTGGATTTTTTATATTTTTTGTTTTTAGGAGAAAAAACAATTTTTAAAGAAATGAAAAGACTGAAGAGTGGCATAAAAATACCATCTTTTCACTTCGAACAAGCTGGTTAAGATAGTAACCATTTAACAAACCATAAAACACTATGCAAAAATCAATTCGCAGCCAAGTGAAGATATAAGGCAAACGCTTAAAAGCACGCCACACTACACTTTTTGGGCAATGGTTTAGCACTATATTAAGAAGGATTTAAAGACTACTTTAAATAAAAATCAAATAGCAACTGCCAGCTCTTTTCAGAAATGGTTAATAATCTTACTCGGAGCCAGAGTTTCGCTATTATATAGTTTATTCCTCTAATATCTTCACCACAAAGATATGAAAGTTCAAGTAGTCTTTAAATCCTTCTTGTAATAACATTATAGCAATTTTTAACTTAAATAAAAATAAAAAAAATAATTACGATATAATTATGGTATAATTAGACAAATAAAAGGAGTTGAAATGAAAAAAGTAGTATTAGGAACAATAGTAGTTGCATCTCTTGCATCAGCATTGTCAGCAAATTGGTTTGTTAATGGGAAAAAAGTGGTTGGAACATTTCCAATTCAAGATAAATTGGTGATGATGTGAACTACCCAACCGCTAAAGACGATTGGGCTTCAAAAGATTGAGTTGTAAAATATTAGAACATGATTGTTCTTTTATCTACAACTTAGAGCTTTTGATTATTTATAGTCTTGTCCCAGACTGAAACTGCATCATACCTAATTCTTGAATATTTCTAGCTGCATTAAGATCTCTATC
>JALUMP010000156.1 GCA_027039745.1 Candidatus Parcubacteria bacterium | reverse complement strand
AATTATCTCAAGGGGACATAATTTAGTTATTTCAGGTAATGATCCAACATTACACGCTGAGATTGTAGCCATAAGAAAAGCGGCAAATCTTTTAAAAAATTATAGGCTTACCAGGTGTCATCTATATGTAACCATAGAGCCCTGTATAATGTGTCTTGGAGCAATAATTCAGGCGAGGATTGAAAAACTTTTTTTCGGGGCACCAGATTTAAGATTTGGGGCAGTGGTTTCACTTTTTGATTTTGGTGAAAAACAGATTTTTAATCACCATTTTCAATATGAAGGAAATATCCTTGAGGACGAATGTAGAGAGTTGATACAGAGTTTTTTCCGTGAAAAAAGATGAGATAAATCTGTTAAATTTTACATAAAAAAGTGTATAATATAAGAAAATTTGGGTGGTGTGCTATGAATTATAAGAAGGTTGAGCCTGAAAAAAAACTTTTAAGGTTTTTCCAGGGATGGGATTTTATATTTATATTCTTATCCTTTTTACCTCTATGTTTATTGGGGGTTTATCTTTTATTTTCAAAAAATATTCCAAAGACAATCGAAGAGTTTTCAGACTTTATAGGAGTATTTGCCCTTTTAACATCTTTTTTGATGATTTTTGGCTTTTTCTTTTCATATAAAAAAATGGTAGAAATAGATGATAAAGGGGAGCAAGAGTTAAAAGCACCACTTTTATTTCTTTTAAAAGTATATATTTTGACATCTGTAGTACCACTACTTTTTATTTCAATTTTTACTTTATTATGGATTTTTCCAATTTTGATTCATGAGAAAAAATTTAATTTGCTCTACATAATAACAGTTTTGATTGGCTTTACGTTTCTACTTTCATTTTTTACCTTTTTTTCTTTTAGAAAAAAGTTATTCTATCTTTTTAATATTTTAAAAGAAGAAGGTAGAAAAACCGAGGAGATAGCCAACTCTCAGATTGATTTATTTGAAACCAGAGATTTTGAAAAGTTGTATGGGAACTTTGAAAAACTCTATAATAAACTCTTTAAACTGGATTTTTTTTCCATAATTTTGAGGAGGGGAATTGTCAAAACGCTTGACTTAAATAAAGATAAAATTATCAGATTTTTAGATGAATTGGGGGAAGGTAATGAATTTAATCTGGAACTTTATGATGAAAGGGAAGATTTTGGAGATGCAAAGTTTTTATATATTATGAAAAGTGAAATTAAAAATGGGTATTCTTATGCAATTGCAGGAAATAAAAACCGTAATTTTTTTGATGGTGAAGTTGTTAAGATGAGGACTCTATTTAAATATTTCAACATTTATTTAAGGAGGATGGATTACGAAGATGCCCAGATAAACTTTTTTACCCATATTGTTAACATAATTGTTATGTCCCTTGAGGGTAATATTGTTCCCAAAAACCACCTTCAAAATGTTGCAAAATATTCCAACATGATTGCAAGGGGACTTGAGCTTGATGAAAGAAGAAGGAGAAGACTTCATTTTGCCTCATTACTCCACGATATAGGATTTTTAAAGATACCAGTTGAGATTCAAGGATTACCTGAAA
>JALUMP010000155.1 GCA_027039745.1 Candidatus Parcubacteria bacterium | reverse complement strand
AAAATAAATCTGTCGTCTTTTATTAATTCATTATGAACTGTTGCGACATTAATATCTTTTCCAAAAAGTTCTTTAGTTTTTTTAGCAATTTCTGTAAAGTGAAGTGGTTTTTGTGTTTCTTTTAAAATCAAAAATGCATAATCTTTAGCCCCTTTTAATGTTATTTCCCTAGATTCTGCAAGACCCCATTGTCCCAAGTTATTAGAGTCTATTTGTTTTGAAATGTTAATTAGTTTTTTAACACTACTTAATTTCAATAATCTTTTGTCATTTGAGTATTTTTTTATTTTTTCTGCAAAACGATTAACGATTTCCTTTTCTGTTAAGATTTCATCTGTATTTAGATCTTTATACAAGTCATTTAGTGAATTTTTAAAAGCATTAAAATTTTCTTCTTTTGTGTATCACACCCTATCTTTTAAATGTTTGTGCGTACCTAAAGAAAAAGGATCTCCTAAATGTAATAAGAAATGTAAATAGTCTTGTTCATCTACATTATCAGTAAACTGTCCCAAAATATCTTTTTCAGGGATTACTCCACCATTTAAATTAATAATTCTTTTGAGTTCTGCTATTATTTTTTTTACTTCAACTAATAATTCTCTTGATTCTAAAATAGAAGCGCGAGCTGCATTTTCTATCTGTCTTACTCTTTCTCTGGTAATAGAATAATCTTGCCCTATAGATTCTAAAGTTCTTCTTTTTTCCCCTCTGTTTAATCCATATCTTTGAATTAAAATATCTCTATATCTCTCTGGGAGATTTTCTAACATTTTTGTGATTGTTTCTGCTAGTTGTTTAGTTTCAATTGCTGTCATAATTTCGTTGTATTTTTAAAATTTTAATAACTTTTTTCTTCATAAATTTTAAAGACCTTTTTACTTCATAAAGATAGCTATATAATAACACGAATAATAAAATGCCGCAATGACCTAAAAGCACGTAAAATATCCTATTTTTTTATTTTGTCCACCTCGAAAAACTATATTTTTAATGTTTTTTTCTTCATTTTTCTATTTTTTTATGATTTCCAGATAATAAAATTTTAGGAACTTCATAGTTTTTTTTCTTCCATTTTATAGCAGATGGTTTAGTATAAAACTCACCAGCCGAGATCCTCTCTTCTTCTAATGATTTCTTATTTCCTAAAACTCCTGGAATTTGCCTGGATAACGAATCAATAAAAACCATAGATGGTAATTCCCCCCCGGTTAAAACATAATTACCTATGGAAATTCTTTCACCTGGAAAAATTTTTTCTACTCTTGAGTCGATTCCTTCATATCTACCAGATACTAAAATTATATCTTTTATCTTTTTTTCTAAAAACAAATTTTTTCAACATTTCATTTTTTTTGTATTTAATACCTCTCCGCGTGGAGAAAAATAAAAAATTTTATACTTTCTTTTTCGACCAACAGCTTTTTGTATAGATTTCAAAAATGGCATCGCCTTTAAAACCATCCCTGGACCCCCACCAAAAGGAGAAGAATCTATTGGCTTTTTTAAGGCTGGATTATTAGATTGTTCTGCATAATCTTTAGGATTATAA
>JALUMP010000154.1 GCA_027039745.1 Candidatus Parcubacteria bacterium | reverse complement strand
AGAGGAATTACAGAAGAGGGGAAATATGCAAAAAGGCAAAATACTTTTTTAAAAAAGTTTTATCAGACTTTACCAAAAAAAATTGAAAAACATAAATACGATTTATTAGAAAAAGATTATCAGAAAAAAGTTTTAGATGATGTAGAAGAATTTTTAAAATCTTAATCTTGTGTTAAAATGTCGGCAAGGAGAGGTGTCAGAGCGGTTTAATGTGCTACCTTGGAAAGGTAGTGTGCTATAAAAAGCACCATGGGTTCAAATCCCGTCCTCTCCGCAAAATATTAAAACCCAACACGCATGTGTTGGGTTTTATCATATTTTGTAGGAGAGGACGGGATTTGAAAAGAGTTGTCGGTATACAAGAAGCGAACAAAGTGAGCTTGCTTGTCGACAACGGCGGGGCAGCGAGCTCTTAGTGAAGACGAACGGATGTGAAGTCTGAACTTAGAGCTGGCGCCAAATCTTTCACCAAATATTAAAACCCAACACGCATGTGTTGGGTTTTATTATATTTTGCAGGAGAGGACGGGATTTGAAAAGAGTTGTCGGTATACAAGAAGCGAACAAAGTGAGCTTGCTTGTCGACAACGGCGGGGCAGCGAGCTCTTAGTGAAGACGAACGGATGTGAAGTCTGAACTTAGAGCTGGCGCCAAATCTTTCACTAAATATCAAAACCAAAACACAAGCTTTTGTTTTTGGTTGTTTATTTGAAAGATAGAGAATTAATAAAAAAAACCAAGATAAAAATCTTGGTTTTTTAGGTTTTTTTATTTTTTAAATTTATCTACACACAACAAATCATCTTGATTTTGTCCGTATAGGGCAATAATACTTGATACAATGTGATAATGTCCATCTTTTCCTTTTCGTCAATCATGCCCCAACACAAAAGAGGTAATATTTTGGATACCATTGTGGGTATTGGCAGTATAATTTATATTGTTTTTTGCCCAAAGAGACCCTTTGTCAGTTTTAGCAAAAATTGTTTTAATTTTTTTTCCAGATTTAGTTGTTAATTCAACTTCTTTATAATCGCTATTTTGCGATATTATTCTCATTTTAGTTAAATCACAATCGCCACTTTGTTTCGTTCAAATTTCTCCATTTTCTAATGTGATTGTTTTTGACACATCTATATTATTATTCATTGACATTTTGTCTGCATCTATTTGTAGATTAAAATTTGGTAAATTTAAATTTTGACCTTGATCTTTTTTATTATCATTAAACTTGATTCCACCCCCAACAATACCATTGTTGTCTTCTATTTTAATTCCATTGCCGACATTTGTATTTCCAGTATTTGTATTTTCCTGGGTTCCTACTTTTTTATTTTCATTACTTTTGGTAGGTGTTTTTTCTTGAGTTTGTTGGTTTTTTTGTTGTTTGGGATTTTGTTTTTTAATTGGATTGGAATTAAAGAAAAATATTCCACCAGCAATAACTACAAACCCTAAAAAACCTATAATTATATTTTTTGTCATAACTTAATTTAATTATTTATGATTAATATAATTAAATTATATACCTATTGAAAGTTGTTTCAAGTTGTATTTTAT
>JALUMP010000153.1 GCA_027039745.1 Candidatus Parcubacteria bacterium | reverse complement strand
TTGATGTAAATTAAGCTTATTGAAAAGTTCTAAATTTTTCTTTGTAATTTCCAGATTCAACCATTTATCATTTATCTTTATTTTTTTTACATCTTTCAAAAACATAATAATATCTTTGGGTGAATATTTTGAGTTCAATTTGTTTTCTTTCAGCTTTAAAATCAACTTATAATACCAGTGCATTGCTATATAATTTATAAACATCCAACCTTCTAATGCATCTTCATCTTGCATATATGATTTATCTGCTCCTAATATGTTTTTAAATACATCTATCATTCCTTCTATTTGATTACGGCTTTTATAGCTTATGTAAACTTCTTCAGCAGATATATTATCTTCTAAATTCGTTATAAAGCTGATAGTACCAAAACCATATTGTTTTTCATAAAAGGTTTCTTCATTATATTTTTCCGGTAAAGTTTCGCACCTTCTGAGGTAATCATTTATTTCTTCTGCCCGTAAACTATCATTTCGGTAAGTAATTATTCTTTTGCCGTTGATACTATTTTGCTGATACCAAATAATATTTTTTTCATACATAAAATGTCCGTCATAATCTTTTAAATCATTTGTTTTGTGTTGATTATGATTTATTAGACTGCTATTTCTTCGCAAAGGAATAATATACTTTAATTTTTCATTATCGAGTTTTTTAATATTGCTTTCCGAATAAAATCCTTTATCTGCAATGACTATTGCATCATCAATTTGTGCCTCGTCCAAACATAGCTTAAAACTGCTTATGTCTTTTGTTTTTCCGGACATTATCCTATAATAAAGCGGTAACTTACTTTTTGTAGAAAAGATAAACATTAAATTCATAATATTATCAAAAGTACCTTTCTTGGTTTTACTCTTTTGCGGAAAACCCATTTTCTTTGAGTTGCTAAACATATCTGTTCCGTCAAACAAAATTTTATCATTTGCAGTTTTAAATTCGTTGAAAAAATCTAATATTTTTGGTCTAATTACACCTATTTCTCTTAATTTTTTACTGATAGAACTCGAGGATAAACCAACATTTTTATACAATTCTGAAAGATAGCTTTTTGAAAAATGGTATTGTGCGTTTTTTAACGGACTTTGAAATGCAAATCTACTGTATGCTAATGCAATAATAAATTTCCAATGTTTTGGAAAGTGCTTTTTTAATAAATCAATATAACCGGAAAACTCCTCTGTTATTAAAGTGCTTAATCCAAATTCTTTTAAATAGATATTTTCAGGAATGAATGTTTGTTTTTTTAGTTTGCGTTTTTCAGATTCAACAAAACCTTCTTCTTTGGTTATTTTTCCCAGTAAACCCAAGGTTATTTTTTTGGAACGTTTTTTCTCAGGATCCCATTTACTTGTAATTTCATACAGATAATAACGACCGTTTATTAACCTTAGTTCAGTTCCTTTTCTTTTGTGCTTTAAAGCCCATTGTGGATGTTTTATAGCCATAATATTAAATTTAAATGTTACGTATTTAGACAATTGCAAAGTAACATAAAAAAAGTATCAAATCCAAATGAATTCAATACTTTTTAAAAAAAATATTACGTATTTTGTGAAGAG
>JALUMP010000152.1 GCA_027039745.1 Candidatus Parcubacteria bacterium | reverse complement strand
AATAACAAAAAAGGTTTAAGTGTGAAAGTTACAAATTTATTACCCAATACAAAAATAGAGGTATTAGAAGTAGAAGTGCAAAAAAATACAGAAAAAATCCAGAAAAAATCCAATAGCCAAACTGATTTCAAACAAAGAGATAAAAAACAAAGTGCTAGTATTATTTCAGCTTTTGATAAAAATGGTTTTGATAATATTCAAAAAATTATGTTGTCTAAAAAAAGTTTTTTTTGGTCCAACTTTTTTTATATTTTGTTTTTAATATTTTTGAGTTTTTTGATTGGAGTAGTTTTTATAGTAAGAAAAAATAATAACAAAAATAAGGAAAATAAATTAGATAAAACAGAAATAGTAGATTTAGTAGAAGAGATAGATATAAAAGAAATTATTAGATAAAGTTTTGCTATTTATACATAATTAATGTATAATTTGCTCTAAATTTTGGCTCTATTTTGGGGTTAAATTAACAATTAATATTATAAAAATTATTATGACTAGAGATTATCCATTGAATAAAGTGAGGAATTTTGGGATTGTAGCCCATGTAGATGCTGGAAAAACTACTACAACAGAGAGAATTTTGTTTTATACAGGAAGAAGCCATAAAATCGGTGAGGTGCATGATGGTGCAGCTACTATGGATTGGATGGAACAAGAACAAGAAAGAGGTATTACTATTACGTCTGCTGCAACAACTTGTTTTTGAACCCCAACATATGAGGATCCAACAAATAAAGATAAAAAATATAGATTTAATATTATTGATACTCCTGGGCATGTGGACTTTACAGCAGAAGTTGAAAGATCATTAAAAGTTTTAGATGGTGCGGTAATAGTTTTAGATGGTAATGCTGGAGTTGAGCCACAAACAGAAACTGTATGAAGACAAGCTGATAAGTATAAAGTTCCAAGGATGTGTTTTGTAAATAAACTCGATAAAATTGGCGGTGATTTTGATATGACATTAAAATCTATTAATGATAGATTGACTCAAGATGCTGTTGCGGCACAAATTCCAATGGGTAAAGAATCTGATTTAAAAGGTGTTATTGATTTGCTTACAATGAAAGCATATACATTTCAGGGGAATATGGGAATTGATGTTGTAATTGAAGATATTCCAGAAGAGTTTAAAGCAGAAGCTGAAAAAAGAAGAGGAGAATTCATCGAAAAAATAGTTGAGAACAATGAAGAATTAATGGATAAATTTTTAGGTGGAGAAGATATTTCGTTAGAAGAATTAAAAAAAGAATTAAGAAGAGCGGTGATTGCTAACGAAATAGTGCCTGTGTATGGGGGAACTGCTTTTAAAAATATTGGTGTTCAATTAATGCTTGACGCGGTAGTTGACTACCTTCCATCCCCAGTTGATATTCCACCAGTTAAAGGAGTCGACCCAGAAACTGGTGATGAAATAGAAAGAAAAGCTGATGACGAAGAGCCTTTAGCTGCATTGGTATTTAAAATTGCTACAGATCCTTTTGTTGGTCAATTAGCATTTATTAGAATTTATTCTGGTGTCCTGAAAGCAGGATCTTATGTTTTAAATGCATCAACTGGGAATAAAGAGAGAATTGGTAGGCTATTGAGAATGCACGCAAATGAAAGAGAAGAGGTGGAGATTGGATATGCTGGAGAAATTGTTGCTGCAGTTGGTCTTAAGGATACAAAAACTTCAGATACTATTTGTGATCCAGATTCTCCAATTGAATTACATAAAATTGAATTCCCAGAACCAGTAATTTCATTAAAGATTGAACCAGAGACAAAAGCCGACCAGGAAAAGATGGGTATTGCTATTAGAAAGTTGTCTGATGAGGATCCAACTTTTACAGTTGAATCAGACCAAGAAACAAACGAAACCATTATTTCCGGAATGGGAGAGTTGCATTTGGATATTTTAGTAGATAGGATGAAAAGAGAGTTTAACGTTTCTGCAAAAGTTGGGCAGCCACAGGTTTCTTATAGAGAGACAATTTTAGGAAATGCGGACGGTGAAGAAAAATATGTTAAACAATCTGGTGGGCGTGGGCAGTATGGCCATGTTCTTTTGAGAGTTAAGCCTTTTGTAAAAACAGAGACTGAAATGGAAGATGAATCAGATAAATTATCTAAAAATACTTATAGAGAGGAAGGTTTTGAATTTATAAACGCTATCAAGGGGGGAGCTATTCCACAAGAATATATTAAGCCTGTTATGAAAGGTGTTCAGGAAAGTATGGCAAGAGGGGTTGTAGCTGGATATCCTATGGTAAATGTATCTGTTGAGTTATATGATGGATCATTTCATGATGTTGATTCATCAGAGATTGCTTTTAAGATTGCAGGTTCTAAAGCATTTGCTAATGCAGCTAGGAAAGCAGAAGCAGTATTGCTTGAGCCTATTATGAAAGTTGATGTTGTAACTCCAGAGGAATATGTTGGAGACATTACAGGAAATATTTCTTCAATGAGAGGTTCTATTGAAGGTATTGAAGAAAGAGGTATGGCTCAGGTTGTTAAAGCAAAAGTACCATTATCTGAATTGTTTGGTTATACAACAAAAGTTCGTTCTATGACTCAAGGTCGTGCTACTCCAACATTAGAGTTTTCTAATTATGAAGTAGTGCCACGAAATGTAGCTGATGAAATTATTAAAAAAAGAGGTGGAGCTGCATAAAATGTAGATTAAAATCTTGAAAATTTAAGGTATTTGTGGTATAAATGCCTTTGTTTTAAACGAAAAAATACACGTGGCTCAAAAAAAATACAAAAAAAGAGAATTTATTAGAATAAATGCACAGATTAGGTATTCTGAGGTTAGGGTTCTGTCGGAAGACGGAGATAATCTCGGAACGATGTCTTCAGATGAGGCGATGAAAAAAGCATCTGAGATGGGTCTTGATCTGATACAGCTGTCTGGAAAGAGTCGTCCTCCGATAGTGAAGATTGCGGATTATGGTAAATTTTTATACGATAAGAAAAAGAAAGAAAAAGCTTCAAAGGCAAAACAATCAGTTACAGAAACAAAAACTGTTCAAGTCAAGGTTGGAACTAGTGAAGGGGATTTAATTTTAAAAGCAAAAAATATTTCATCTTGGTTAAAAGATGGACATAGAGTAAAATTAGATTTGTTTTTGAGGGGGAGGGTTAAATATCTTGATAAACAGTTTTTAAAAGATAGATTATTGAGGATATTAAAGTTAGTAACTGTAGCTTATAGGATTGCAGATGGTCCTAAAAAAAGCCCTAAAGGTTTAACTGTCTTTTTAGAAAAAGGAAGTAAAAAAGATATGGGAAATTTTGAAACGAAAAAAACATCTACAGAACAAAAAACAAAAGTAATGAAAAAGAATTATGAAAACAAATAAAGCAGTATCAAAAAGGCTTAAGGTGACAAAAACAGGTAAATTAAAACGAAAAGCTGTTGGAGTTTCTAAGTTAAAAACAAAACATAACAATGCTCAAAAAATGGCAGCAAAAAAAACAAAAGATTTTAAGCTACCAAGAAAAATAAGATCAAGGGTATTGCCAAAAAAATAAGAAGTATTATAAGCTCTGGGTTCTTTATAAAGATTTATAAAATGACCGAGTAATAAAAAACAATATGACAAGAGTAAAAAGAGGAATAATAAAAAATAAAAGAAAAAATAAAATTTTAAAATTAGCAAAGGGTTATCGCAATGCTCGTTCAACTAAATTTAAACAAGCAAAACAAGCTGTAATTCGTGCTGGACAACATGCTTTTGCACATAGACGAAAAAAGAAAAGAGAATTTAGAAAATTATGACAAGTGCAAATTTCTGCAGCATTGAAACCATTTGATATCTCTTATTCAGTTTTCATAGATGCTTTAAATAAAAATAATATAGATGTTAACAGAAAAATGTTAGCATTATTGGCGCAAGAAAACGCAGAAGCATTCGAAGCTATAGTAGAAAAAATAAAATAATTTTTTAAAACAATTTTGTATTACCAAAGTTGTTTTTTCTTGTTTTTTTGAAAAAGTGTGATATTCTATATTTTATAAAGAAAACCAGAGAAAGTGGGTTCCGTACTGGATAATTCCTGCCGAGGTTTGTTCTGTTTTTACAGACACCAATCTGGCTTTCACATAGATAGTGAAAGTTTTTCTTTTGTTATTATTAAGTAAATAAAAAAATATGGCTGTATCAAGACAAGCTAAAGAAGAGAGTTTGAAGAAAGCAACCGATGTTTTTGATAATTCGCTTTCAACTGTTTTTGTAAATTTTACAGGAGTAGGAGGAAATGAAATTAAAGACCTAAGAAGGGATTTAAATGAGAAAGGGGTGCAATATTCTGTATTTAAAAAAACTCTTATAAAAATTGCTGCTTCAAATTCTAAAGTAGATGGAGATATGCCAAATCTTGAGAATGGTGAAATTGCTCTAGCTTATTCTACAGAAGAGCAGACAGCTCCAGCTGCAAGTATAAAAAAATGATCTAAGGAGTTAGGTGATAAAATAAATATAATTGGAGGTGTTTTTGAGGGGGAGTTTAAAAACAAGGAAGAGATGATAGAGATTGCTAATATTCCTTCCCTTGAAGTGTTACGTGGTATGTTTGTAAATGTTATAAATTCACCAATTCAGAGGATGGCTATTGTGTTAGATCAGATAGCACAAACAAAAGCTTAAAATAAATAATTTCTTAAATTTCTTTCTAAATTTTTTAAAAAAGTTTTCAATGTCTATTTATACATCTCATACTTTTTCAAAAAATTATAGTTTGAAATTTTAAAAATTATAATATTTTAAGAAAAATTCAAAATTATTATTTATATAAAAAATTAAAAAAATTTTTATGACAGATGAAATAAAAAAGAGTGATCAAGGAACACACAATCTTTTAGTTTCAAATTCAATTATTAAATCTTTACCAGCTATGGTAAAAGATGAATTATCAAAAATGTCAGCAAATAAGCAAGAGCAATTTGTTGAAGAATTTAAACGTAAGAAAAAATCTTTGGGTGTAGCTTACTTGTTAATGTTTATTATAGGGGGACATTATGCATATTTAGGAAAAATAGGGATGACAATTTTATTTTTATTAACTGGAGGGGGACTATTGGTATGGTTTTTTATTGACCTTTTTCGATTACCAGGAATGGTCAAAAATCACAATAAAGATATGGCAATGGAGGTAATGAGAAATTTAAAAACAATTTCAAACTAGTAGTTAACAAGTAATTTACAGAAAATTGTAAACTTATTATTTAAAATTAAGAAAAAAATTATGACAGATGAAATAAAAAAAGATGACGCAGTTGTAGAGGAAACTCAAGTTGTTGAAGAAAAAAAAGAAGAAGTGAAGACAGAAGAGGCAAAAGAAGTAGAAGTTCCTGCAGAATTTGCAGAAATTGTAGAAAAAATTGAGAAAATGACAGTTATGGAACTTAATCAATTAGTAAAAGTTTTTGAAGAAAAATTTGGTGTTTCTGCAACTGCAGTTGCAGCGGGTCCACAAGCTGGAGGAGATGCAGCGGGTGGCGAAGAAAAATCAGATTTTGATGTAGAGCTTACAGAAGTTGGAGGTTCTAAAATTGCAGTTATTAAAGCAGTAAAAGCAGCTTTAGGGTTAGGGTTAAAAGAAGCAAAAGACATGGTAGATGGGGCACCATCAATATTAAAAGCTGGAGCTTCTAAGGATGATGCAGAAGAATTAAAAAAAGCTGTTGAAGAAGCGGGAGCTACTGTTACATTAAAATAGACTTTTTATCAAAAAAAGCAAAAAAACACCATTAAATGGTGTTTTTTGTTTTAAAAATATGTTAAAATTGCCTTATGAAAAGATTGTTGGTAATCTTATTAATTTTACTTACCAGTTTTTCTTTTACCTTAGGGAAAACTATAGAATTAAATCCTGTACAAAGAGCTTCTCTGTATGTATATTGCTTGTTTTCTTCTTGTCAAAACACAGAAGAAAATGTAACTAAAATATATTCCCCAGTAAAAGTAAAGGTGGTTAAGGAAAAGGCTAAAATACTTTTTCCAAAAAAAGAAAAGAAACAGCAAATTCAACCAAAAGAAGTAGTAAAAATAATAGATCAGACAAAATATATAGATAGGACAAAAACTATCAAGAAGACTGTTAGGGAAACTCCAGTTGTTCATAAATATTATCCAAAAGAAATAATTACAAACAAAGAGATTAAAAATATTACAGAAGAATATGATGATGGAAGTTTAAGAAGAAAAATTAATAATAATCGCTCTTTAATTAATCAAGTTTCTAATTTGGTTGATAGTGATAATTTGTCAGATAATTCTATTAACGATTTGTCTGATGTTGATACTCCAGCTCCAACTAATGGGCAAGTTTTAACTTGAGATAATGTGGCAGGGCGGTGAATTGCATCTGCAGCCGGTGCAGGTAATACAGATAATCAACAGATTAGCTTAGATAATGCAACAAAAATTTTAACATTATCAAACGGAACAGGAGTAGATACCACAGCCGATTTTTCTTCTTATTTACAAAATACAAATTCTGTTGATGCTCTTTCTGATGTAGATACTACAACAAATGCACCAACAAACAATCAAGTCTTATCTTGAGATGGTTCTAATTGGGTACCACAATCAACATCTTCTTTAGAAACTGTAACAGATGTTGCACATCAAATTGTAGGAC
>JALUMP010000151.1 GCA_027039745.1 Candidatus Parcubacteria bacterium | reverse complement strand
TATATATATATATCCAGCAACCCCAGCGACTATTCACTTTCTGTTTTTTAAACTTTTATTTATAAATTTCATATTAATATAATTTTAACATATTTTATCTAGTAATATACTGAACAAAATTGAGTGAGTTTTTTGTAAAGCCATTAGTAAAATCTTTTATCAGTTTCCCGTGTTTGTATTTTCATTTTTTTTTATTATTTAAAGATTGTCCATGTCCTTTAAGATAAAGATTGTTTTGATCTAAATTAAAGAAAGATGGAAAAAGAGAAGTTATTAAAACAGTGGTGTCTCCTATTTCTTTTTGATTATCGTATTGTTGTTCTGTATAAATTATTGGTATTCCGTCTTTGTAAATATGAACAGGGCTTTGAGTGTTTGTGTTTGTTTCTACTTTTATTTTATTTAAAGTTGAATGTGCTATATCTCCTCCAAATATTTCGAATCTATTTACTTTTGTTTTAATACTTTGTGGTAGAGAATATGTTTCTCCTCTGTAAGTTCCTCCATTGTTTAAAGCAAGTAAAAATTCATTTGTTCCTTCTGTTAATTCTATATCTTCATTGTTTTCATTTTGTAAAAATGTATAAGTTGGCATTAAGTCTAGTAGTCCTTGTCCATTTTTTCTGATAAAGTCAGCTGTTTTTTCTTGATTACAAAATAGTTCTACTTTTTCTTTTAATCTTGGGTCGTAACTTTTTCCTCATACTTCGAAACAAAGACTGCTTCCCGAACCACGAGTGTCATGTAGGTTCATGATGGTTCTGGTGTATATGTAATCGTTTATTCCAAGTGGTCCTAAAACTCCATCTTTTCCAGCTACTACATCAGCTAAAACTGGATCACCGTTATATAGGTAGTATACTCGTGAAGCTCCTTTGTTTGGAGTTCCTACCATTGTAAAATTTCTGATATCATTTTGATATTTATTACTTTGTATATAACTTCTTGTTACTAATCCTCCCATCGAGTGAGCTATTATGTCTACTTTGTCCATTCCTGTTCTTCTTTTAGCTTCTTGGATTCAAGGTCTTAAATATTGGATTTTAAAACCTCAAAAATTAGCGTCCTGCTGTGTTATCTGCTTCGCTCCAAAATTCACTGTATAGTTATACACCTCATTTTGCCTCTCATTGATACCTTGCATTACATCTAATTTTTGAGGTTTTTGAGAGTATTGGGATTTTCGGAAGTGAGAAAAATATGGAGAAAGGGTTTTCTTTTTTGTCAGAAGTTTTGGTTTTGTGAGGGTTGATAACATTTTTTATTTACAAAAATATCATAACATTAAATTGAAATGAAACATAAAACCATATTTGTATAAAATATTATTTAATTCTTAAAATTTCACTTGCATCAATAATTCCGATTATTAATGTTATTGTAATAAACCAGACAATTAATTTTATAAGAAAAATAGCCTTTTTTTTATATAAGAAATAAATAAATAAATAAATAACCAAATAATATTTCTACAAAATGATAATTGATGCCCGTCATTAAATCATTAAAAAAAATCATTCAATACTTTCCATCTAATATGGATGATTTTGTAGCTAATTCATTAAATATCACCAATATATATA
>JALUMP010000150.1 GCA_027039745.1 Candidatus Parcubacteria bacterium | reverse complement strand
TAGGGACGAATTTCTGAAGCATGAAGAATGCCTATTTGGGTTTCCATATGGAAACACCTCGGATTCTCTCTGCGCGTGCCGAAAAAAAAGAGCTGGGTAGCTCTTTGTTTTTTGGTGCGGGTAGGGACGAATTTCTGAAGCATGAAGAATGCCTATTTGGGTTTCCATATGGAAACACCTCGGATTCTCTCTGCGCGTGCCGAAAAAAAAGAGCTGGGTAGCTCTTTGTTTTTTGGTGCGGGTAGGGAGAATCGGGGTCAAGTCACATCTATTTTTTGTTCGTGCTCCGCACTCCAAAAAATAGTGTGCTTCCTCCCCGGGCTCAACTGTTTCTCCTTCCAGTCGAAACACGCTTCCGCCTTTCGATTCTCCACGAAAGCAAAGCAGTTTGCTTTCTCTCCCCACACCTAAAAAGAAAAATTACAGACAAGCTGTAATTTCTTTTTGGTGCGGGTAGGGAGAATCGAACTCCCGACTGATCCTTGGCAAGGACCTGTTTTACCACTAAACCATACCCGCAATATATTTGATTATAACATTCTCCCAAGAGAGAATCGTCTAATTCTAACTGGCCGACTGATCCTTGGCAAGGACCTGTTTTACCACCTATCGTTGTAAAAGTTTGCTTTTATTCAAAAAGCTAAACTTTTAATCAACTCCGCATAAGTAAAATCTATAAATTAAAATTTATGATTTTTTTAATAAACCATACCCGCAATATATTTGATTATAACATTCTCCTAAGAGAGAATCGTCTAATTCTAACTGGCCGACTGATCCTTGGCAAGGACCTGTTTTACCACCTATCGTTGTAAAAGTTTGCTTTTATTCAAAAAGCTAAACTTTTAATCAACTCCGCATAAGTAAAATCTATAAATTAAAATTTATGATTTTTCTAATAAACCATACCCGCAATATATTTGATTATAACATTTTCCTAAGAGAGAATCGTCTAATTCTAACTGGCCGACTGATCCTTGGCAAGGACCTGTTTTACTACCTATCGTTGTAAAAAAATATTGGTATCTGTCATTGCGAGGAACGAAGCAATCTAGAATTATTTCTGGATTGCTTCACATTCGTTCGCAATGACATATAATATTTATGATTTTTCTAACTATCACATGCAAAACATACTCGCGTTGCTCGTTGTTTTACAGATGCTTCGCATAAGTAAAATCTATAAATTAAATTTTATGATTTTTCTAATAAACCATACCCGCAATATATTTAATTATAACACCATCTTAAGAAAAATGGTTAAGGTATTTTATCAAAAAAATAAAATTAATCTAGATAGTTATAGTTGCGATTTGTTTATTTTTTATTACTATATGTTTAATGCGTTTCTTAAAACTGTTTTTTAGATTTATATTTTATTTTTCAGCTTTTTTGATAATAGGCTCTATTTTGTTTAATTATTTTTTTCCTTGTGTTCAACCATTACAATATTCTATTGGAAAAATAGATAAGAGATTTAATTTACAATTACCTGAGATAAAAAAAACTATTTTAGCTTCTGAAAAAATATGAGAAAAGAAGACAGGGCAAAATATGTTTGAATATAACAAAGATGCAAAATTA
>JALUMP010000149.1 GCA_027039745.1 Candidatus Parcubacteria bacterium | reverse complement strand
ATCTTTCTTTCTTTGGTAATCAATAAAATATACTTTATAACCCAAAGCCTCAAAATATTTTTTAATCTCTGAATCGTGCATTCTTCCAAATATCGTTGGCCCAGAAATCTTATAACCATTTAAATGTAAAACTGGCAAAACAGCTCCATCTGTTTTTGGAGATATAAATTTATTAAAATTCCAAGACGCAGCCAAAGGCCCAGTTTCGGCTTCTCCATCTCCAACTAAACAAATATTAATTAAATCTGGATTATCTAAAACAGCTCCAGCCGATACAGCTAAAGAGTATCCAAGTTCGCCACCTTCAAGTAATACTCCTGGTGCTTCAGGGTTTAAATGTGATGGATAACCATATGGAGTAGAAAAATTTTTAATAATTTCTTCTAACCCCTGCTTTGAAAAAGGGATTTTGTCTGGAAAAAAATGAGAAAGTGAGCCATCTATAAAAATATTAGCTTGGTAAGCAGGAAATCCGTGTCCAGGGCCAACAACATACAAAAAATCTCTATCTTCGTTTTTTACAATCAAGCGATTGACTTGCCCTTGAGTAAAGTTAATACCAGGACATGTCCCCCAATGACCCAATAGCCTTTTTTTAATATCATCACCTTCTAATTTTTTATCCAGAAAAAAATTATTTTGTAAAAAAATTTGTGCTGCAGATATATAATTAGTTAAACGATTTAATTTAGCTAAAGCTCTCGCTTCGTTCTTAATTTCAGACATATTAATAATATTATAGCATCATAAATTTATTTTATAAAATAAAAAAAATAAGATTAAAAATCTTATTTTTTTAAAATAAAATAACTATTGTTTATTTTAATAATTCTCTATAATTTTTACATTCATCAATAGTAGTTTGCAACTTGTTTAGTTTGTTTTTATTCTTTTGATTTCTTTCCTCTTTTTTTACTTTATCCATTTGAATCATTTTTTCAACAAATGCCTTATATTACTGTTTTTTTAATAACTCTGAAACGTATTTAATACTTCCTCCACTTCTTATAATTCTTTTTCCAAATTCTTCAATACTACCATTATTATCAATGATCATAGTTTCTGTAATATCATCTAAAATATCAACTATATTTTCCTTAACATTATTAATACCACTATTTTTTTCATGTTCCATAATAAAAATTAACTATTTTTCCTATTAAAAAACTCTTTTGTTTTTTCTTCTCTTATTGATAATTCCTCTTCAATATCTATATTCTCTTTTTCTTTAAAATAGTTTTTTATATTTTTCACTATGGGTTTAAAAGATACATTTTTTTTCTTTTCATCAGATAGAATTTCAAATAAATTTAAATTCTTAAACATATCATCTTTATCAAAAATTTGTCCTATCCCCAACAAACCAATCATAGTTTTTAATGCCTCTGAAGATAAACCAACTCCTTTTGTCTCAAACAAAACTTCTTCAGGAAAATCTTGTACTAACCTCAATTGTTTTGCTTCAGACATATTTACTATTTCTTTAAAACTTGTCATAATATTATCATACCAAAAAATATATTATTTGCAATTTTTGTATTTTGTCAACTCCCTCCCGAGGCTAAAAAATATAATAAAACTGAAG
>JALUMP010000148.1 GCA_027039745.1 Candidatus Parcubacteria bacterium | reverse complement strand
CTCAAGAACTTTTTCTGTTCATTCGTTTGGAGCATCAGCTTCTGCAGCTTTTAGAGCTGAACCTTTAATAAATGGAGTATTTTTTCCATCAAATCCATAAAGGTCTAGAACTTCTCTAATTTCCTCTTCTACTAATTCAACCATTTCTGGATCATCTACCATATCCATTTTGTTCAAAAAAACAATCATTTTTGGTACACCAACTTGCTTTGCCAAAAGAACGTGTTCTCTTGTTTGTGGCATAAGCCCATCAGTTGCTGCAACTACAAGAATAGCGCCATCCATTTGTGCTGCACCTGTAATCATGTTTTTAATATAGTCAGCATGCCCAGGAGCATCAATATGTGCATAATGTCTGTTTGCTGTTGAATACTCATTGTGAGAAAGAGCAATTGTAATTCCTCTTTCTTTTTCTTCTGGAGCATTATCAATGTCATCAATATTTGCCATTTTAACATCTTGACCATCTAAATTTAAAACATTTAGAATAGCGGCTGTTAAAGTGGTCTTTCCATGGTCAACGTGACCAAGTGTTCCCACATTAATATGTGGTTTAGATCTATCAAAATCTGCCATAATTTTTTATTTAATTAATTTTTAACAATAAATAAAAGTTACAAAAAAGTAACTTTTTTACTAATATTATTTTGGGCAATCCCAAGGATAAAACTCCTTTAAAAATAACGATTTTTTATAACAAAAACGCTATAAAAATGTGAGTGTATTTTAACAAAACAACACACAAACGTCAATCTGGCAAAAAACCACGTTTTTATCGTATCTCCAAGCCCACTGGACAATGATCTGAACCAAAAGCTTCATTAAAAATTGTAGTTTTTTTGATTTTGGGTTTTAAACTTTCAGAAATTAAAAAATAATCTATCCTTCATCCAGAGTTATTTGCTCTTGCGTTAAACCTATATGACCACCAAGAATACTTAATTTTCTCGGGATTTTGTGCTCTTCAAATATCAATAAACCCATTGTCTAAAAAATTTTGAAATCTTTCTCGTTCTTGATCTGTAAAGCCTGCATTTCCCGGTTTTGTTTTTGTCGTTTTGTTTGACTGGGGATTTTTAAGATCAATTTCCTGATGAGCTACATTTAAATCTCCGCATAAAATAACTGGTTTTTTCTTTTCTAATTTTTTTAAAAATTTAAGTAAATTTTTATCTCATTTTTCATATCTATGTTTTAGTCTTTTTAAATCTGGCTTTGAATTTGGCACATACACATTTGTTAAAAAAAAGTTTTTAAATTCTAAAGTTATAGCTCTACCTTCATTATCTAACTTATCACCTATTCCATATATTACATTAATTGGTTTTTTTTTAGAGAAAACAGCTGTGCCAGAATAGCCAAGCTTTTTTGCTGGATTTCAAAAATGATATTTATAATCTGGAAAAAGCTGACTATTTAATATATTTTTATTATTAGTTTCAAAAGTTTTTATATTTTTTTCAGTAAAATATTCTTCTATTTGCTCCCGCTTAGCTTTTATTTCTTGCAAACAAAAAATATCTGGTTTTTCAACTTCCTCTATAAAATCTACAGGTCCATCTTTTTTCAACCAGGCTCTTAAACCATTTACATTTCAACTTAT
>JALUMP010000147.1 GCA_027039745.1 Candidatus Parcubacteria bacterium | reverse complement strand
GCTTTTTACTATACCGATTGCATTAGTAACTGTCTTATGCGAATATTTTTGTCGTTTTTCATACAAAAAATCAGCTAACTTTTTCTCTGGAATAGAATGAAGTTTCACTTTTCTAAGCTTCCAGTCTCCCCAAAAATTTCTATATGCCGACTCTTCTTTTCTAATATTTCTATCACTTTTATGTTTTCTATCTTCAAGTGATAGTCTTTCATCTCTTTTTGCTTTCACTTTTAGTTCATCGAAATAAACTTTTGATAGTCGTTCAAGTGTATAAGATTTATCTTGTAGAATATTTTTAACTTTTTCATTCGTAGATTTTCTTCTCTCTATTAAAACATCATATGCTTTTTTAGCAGTAACACCCTCACTTTCTTTTCCAACTTTTTCAATTTTCAGCTTTCCATCTTTTTTATATCTGATATAAAAAGTTTTATCTGTTTTTGATTCTCTATAAGTCACTGATGCATATTGTGTTTTAATAAAACTACTCATACTAACCCTTTTTTTATGCTGCTAATTCATCAAGTGCTTCTAAATACTCACACAAACTTTTTAATAAGAACATAGTCTTTTTACCTCTGGAAATTGTTCCAACAGGAAAATCATCTTCTGCAATTAATCTTCTAATTGTTCTTACTGACAAACCGATTTCTTGTGAGACTTCTATTATTGTTAAACCCACTTTGTTATATTTTTTATATAATGTTGAAAAGTACATAATAAATCCTTGAATGTACTCCCTATATTTCTCCTTATTTGATGAATTTTTATAGGAATAGTTATTTGATAAGTCGTTTCATTTTACAACACCGACCCTTTTCGTTGTGAATGATCTATATTTGACGACCCACACTCACTGGTCGAAAGCAAGTTATTTTTTTGGTGCATTTATTATGTTTTGTATGCACATTAAAGTTTCATCTTTTGTTTTTCGAGTAAATGGTTTAACAAAATATAGAATAATCTCATCCAAATCCATAAATGAAATTAGTTCATATTTTTTATAGTGTTCATGATGATATTTAAAAATATAGATAGTCCAATTGTCCCCACACTCAATATTTTTTATTTTAGAATTAAACTCAGGAATTTGCATAAGGTTGTCTTTTAAATATTGCACTGTGTCTTGTTGTGTTCTTTCACGTGTATAGCTCAATATCTTGTCATCTGATTTATTTAGAAATACTACGGCAGGATTTTTTTCGTAAATTTTTCTTTTATCTTGTTTGACATTTTCATCGTTATAAACATATCTAAAATTTTCAAGATGTTTTTTAAAAGCTTTTTGATTAGGTTGAGTCATTGTAAATTTTATTTTTTTATTTTTATCCATTAATTCATAGTCAAAATTAAAGCCAAATGAGCTTGCTTCTTTTTTTGCAGGCTCTAATACATATAGTCGAAAATCAGCTGTGAGTTTGTACTTTTCATGTTTGTTTTCAATTAACCCTAACAGATCTTTAAAAACAGGAGTTTGCAGGCTGATTAGGTCGTCAGTATAAGGTCGATAAGTTAAGTATTGAGTTAAAAATTCAATAATCTTAGGGGTGTACATATTTTTTGATTTTTGAGTGATGGAAAATAGTACACGAACATAGTCAGAAT
>JALUMP010000146.1 GCA_027039745.1 Candidatus Parcubacteria bacterium | reverse complement strand
TTGAGGTAAGAAGAATATAAAACAGGGTAAGTATATTAAACAAACACAGAGAGGTTATGTTCAAATAAAAAAAAAAAAAAAAAATATTTTAAAAAATAAAAAAAGAATAAAAATATCTCAAGAACAAAAAGAGTATATAGAAACTTCAAAAAGATTTATATCAAATAATTCTTAAAAAAAAAAAGAGCCAGAGGCTCTTTTTAATTTAAATAATAGTTGTTGTTAATTTAACCCATTATTTTTTTCTTTGCACGTAGCTCAACTGTCAGTAGATAGTAAACAGTCAATCTTTGTTTTGCTCTAGTTTTTGCAAGTGTTTTCATTACAGTGTCAAAAGCTTTATCAGCTTTTTCTCCAGTAACTCCAAGCTTTGCTTTAATGAAGTTTCTTTTTACTCTCATTACTTCATCTTTGTCTTTTGCAGCTACTAACCTTGCATCTTTTCTACATACTACAGCAGCATATTTTTTATAAAGTGCATCTACTAATTTTGTATCTACTTTTTTAACATATTTTGCAATGTCATCTGCATATATTTGTGCTTTATCATTCATACTTAAAAAATTATTTTGGTTTAATAATAAGTTAATTTTAGCAAACCAATTTCAGAACGCAAATTTTTTATTTAATTAAAAAAATTAAATTATTTTGTAGAAGTTGCCGATAATGATATAATGATGACCATGAGTTTAAAAATAGGAATAGTGGGCTTACCAAATGTTGGAAAATCAACTTTGTTTAATGCTCTTACAAAGAATGAAGTAGATGCAGAAAATTATCCTTTTTGCACGATAGACCCTTCTGTTGGGGTTGTACCGGTGCCAGATGCAAGGCTAGATGCTTTAGCAGACATGGCAGAGACAGAAAAGAAAATTAATGCTGTTGTTGAGTTTGTAGACATAGCAGGGCTTGTAAAAGGGGCTTCAAAAGGGGAAGGTCTTGGTAATAAATTTCTTTCTAATATTCGTGATGTAGATGCTATTTTACATGTAGCTAGAATTTTCAATGATCCAGATATTGTGCATGTTGAAGGGAGAACAGACCCTTTAACAGATATTCAAATTATTAACTTAGAACTTATAGAAGCCGATAAACAAGTAATAGAAAAGAGAAGAGTATCTAATGCAAAAGATTTAAAACGACAAGACAA
This sequence comes from Candidatus Parcubacteria bacterium, assembly GCA_027039745.1. Lineage (GTDB taxonomy): Bacteria > Patescibacteriota > Minisyncoccia > Phycocordibacterales. The sequence continues at coordinate 5,657 of JALUMP010000146.1, read as the reverse complement.
AACTGCCATAGTGATTGAGTCTGTGTTAGACAAGGTAGAGAAAATTTTGGATGATGAAAAATTTATTTCTCAATATCTTGAAGATTTTTCAGAGCAAGAAATAGTAGAGCTTAAAAAACTTCAATTTTTAACTGCAAAGAAAGTTTTATATGCTTTAAACAAAGATTCTGTTGGGAAAAATATCGACTCACAAGATGATGACATGTGAGATACATTGATGAGCTATTTTAAAGAAAATGAAGCTTTTTGGGTAATAGTTGATGGAAAGACAGAACAAGAACTCAATGAATTTTCAGAAGAGGAAAGAGGGCTTTATAAAGAGGAGCTAGGTAGTCATTTAGATGATATTTCTATTTTAATTAAAAAGTCTTACGAGCTTTTGGGGCTTATTTCTTATTTTACTGTAGGGGTAAAAGAGACAAGGGCTTGAACTATAAAAAAAGGATCTACTGCGCCAGTAGCAGGGCAAGCTATACATAATGATTTTAAGGATAAGTTTATTAGGGCAGAGGTTATAGGAGCAAAAGAATTATTGGTGTTTGGTGGAAAAAAATCCGCAAAAGAAGCAGGTAAAATGAGAATGGAGGGGAAAGAGTATATTGTCCAAGACGGTGATGTCATAGAATTTCACATTTAAATTTAGAAAATGAATAAAATATCATATCAAAATAGGAAAATCTTTTTAGTGTATTATGTATTTTTTTGTTTTAAGTTCTACGTTTTATAACTTGATTTTTAATAAAACTATCATATAATATTTATATATGTTTTTTCAAATAACTAAAAACAACTGGCAAGTCGCTTACAAAATGTAAGTGGTGTGTTTTTAGTTATTTAGTTATCTTTTAAAAAATTTCATAAAAGCGCCATTTACATTTTGGTGTTTTTTTAATTAAAAATTATTATCAATATTAAATAAAAAATAAAAAATGAAAATAAACAAAATACAAATAATAAATAATTCCCAATTAAATAATTGGGGATAAAACAAAGATTAAAAAATAATTTATAAAAATATTATGACAAAAGAAATTACAAATACACCAAACAAAGAAGGCTATTTTGGTGAATATGGTGGACAAATTTTACCACCAGAATTAAAGCCTGTTTTTGATGAAATAGCAGAACAATATCAGAAAATTAAAAACGATCCAGATTTTATCAAAGAATATAATGAATTATTAAAAAATTATGTTGGCAGACCATCACCTTTATATTATGCAAAAAATTTAACTAAAAAGATTGGTGGTGCAAAAATCTTTTTAAAGAGAGAAGATTTAAATCATACAGGTGCTCATAAAATTAATCATACTTTAGGAGAAGCTCTATTGGCCAAAAAAATGGGTAAAACTAAATTATTAGCAGAAACAGGAGCAGGGCAACACGGAGTAGCATTAGCGACAGCTGCTGCTATTGTTGGTATTAATTGTGAAATTCATATGGGGGCAATTGACATAGCAAAACAAATGCCAAATGTGATGAAGATAAAAATGCTTGGAGCAAAAGTAATTGAAGTTAATGATGGAGGTAAAAGTTTAAAAGAAGCTGTAGATAGTGCTTTTAAATCTTTTTTGAAAGATCCTGAAAATATTTTTTTTGGAATAGGTTCAGTTGTTGGGCCTCATCCATATCCAATGATAGTTAGAGATTTTCAGTCAATCATAGGGAAAGAAGTAAAAGGGCAAATAGAAGAGCGAGATATTAAGCCAGATTATTTAATGGCTTGTGTTGGGGGCGGTTCTAACGCCATTGGTTTATTTAATGACTTTTTGGATACAGATGTGAAAATGATTGGAGTAGAACCAGCAGGGAGAAGTTTTAAAGATGGAGATCATGCCGCTACTTTAACACTTGGGCGTCCAGGAGAGATTCATGGTATGTTTACTTATTTACTTCAAGACAATGAAGGAAATCCTTTACCAGTGCATTCAATAGCTTCAGGATTGGATTATCCAGGGATAGGGCCAGTTCACGCTGATTTAAAAGACAAAGGGAGAGTGGAATATGTCACAATTAATGATAAAGAGGCTTTGGATGCGTTTTTAGAATTGACAAAGACAGAAGGTATTATTCCTGCATTAGAAAGTTCGCACGCAGTGGCATACGCTATTAAGTTGGCTAAAAAATTAGATAATAATAAAACTATAATAATTAACCTTTCGGGTAGGGGAGATAAAGATATTGATTATGTTATTGATATTTTGAATCTTAAATAAGAATATTGAAAATTAAAAAACTACCTAAGAGTAGTTTTTTTAATTTTTGTTTTTTTGTATTACGTAATTTTTAAGAGCTTTTATTAATAATTTAGCATCATTAAATCTTCCTTGTTTTGTTGATCCTAAAATAACAATCGAATAATAGTTGTTATTTATTTTATAAATAAGTGATAAATTTCCACCAGCTGGATGTGTTCATCCTGTTTTTGAAAAAACTATATTCGGATATTCAATGAGTAAAGGGTCAGTGTTTTTTGCATCATGACAAATTGTTTTTGAACATATTTTTTTTGTAGGGACAGTGACTTCTTTTATAAAATCAGGATATGTTTTATATACGTATTCTGATAATGAAGATATATCTTTTGCAGAACCGTATGATCCATTTATATAATCATCAATATCTAAACCAGATTCTGATAAAAATATTGTGGATTTAATTCCGAGTTTATCTGCCAAAGTATTCATTTTTTTTAAAAAATCTTGGTGGTTAGATTCTTTTAACTCTCCCTTATAGGCAATAGCTGTAGCCGCATCATTTGAAGATACCATAAACATAAGTTCAAGGAGTTTTTTAGTATTGAAGTTTTCTCCTGCAACTAGCCCGTTATCTCCATCTGCAAGCAAAAAAGGTGCTTTAATAATAATATTTTTCGGAGAATTGTTTAGCGCCACAGCTAAAGTGGCAATTTTGGTTAAAGACGCTAAACCAACTTTTTTGTCAGCTTCTTTAGAAAAAATTTCTTTTTTGGTAGTTAAATCTTTAACAAGAATATTTTTAGCATCAAGTTTTAACTTATTAAAGTTTTGATCTATTATCATTTTTTCTATTTTTTGTTTTTCTTGTAGGGCTTTTATTTGTGCGACAGATTTTTTATTTTCTAATTCTGTTATTTTTAATATATGTTGAGCCTGGTAATAGTTAACCAACGTATAGCTTATGATGCTAATGAAAACTCCAAGTAATACAAATAGAGAATAAACAAAAACTTTAATTTTATTTATATTTTTTAGTTTTTCTATGTTTAAAAATCCTTGTTTTTCTTTTAAATTGTTTAGAATTTTATTTAAAGATATTTTGTTCATGGTCTGTTTGTTCTATTTGGTTTAATTTGTTAATAATTTTGTCAAAAGATGGTAGTTCTTTTTTATTTGTCAGTCCAAGATACTGCAACAACTGAACACTTTCTTGATAGAATATTTGATTTTGTTGATTAATTTTTTGAATAAGCCCTCTTATTGCTAAATTTCTTAATATATAAGAAGAATTTATTCCTCTTATTTGATCAAGTTCATTTTTTGATATTGGTCCTTTATACAAAATAATTGATAATGTTTCTAGAGAGGATGGGGATAATTCTCCAAATTCTTCTTCTTTTTTTAATTTTGATATTGTATCAGAATATTCTTTTTTAGTAGTCATTAAAAAGTGTTGGCCATTTTCTACAATAGTTAATGAAGAATTTGTTTTAAGTCTTTTTTTTATTTCTTCAATAGCGTTTAAAATTTCCTCACGTTTTTTTTGAGTTATCTTTTTTAATACGGGAATACTTACTTCTTCGCCCTTAAAAAATAAAATAGCTTCTATTTTTTTTTCTAAATCATCGTCTGACATAGTTTACAGATTATAACACTTTTTATCATATATTTTAAATTTTATCATTTTGTTTGTTATAATAAAAAATAGATGCAAAACAATATTGATAAACTAAAAAAATTTTTAAAAGGGAAAAAGGTTACGCTAATGGGATTAGGGTTGCTTGGGCGTGGTCTTGGTGACGCTGATTTTTTAGCTAAATACGCTAAACAACTTATTGTTACCGACTTGAAGGACGAAAAAGAATTGAAAGAATCTATTAAAAAATTAAAACATCATAAAAATATAATATTTCATTTAGGGGGTCACTTAAAAGATGATTTTTCAAATACTGATTTAGTAATAAAAGGAAATGGGGTGCCATTAGAAAATAAATATATTGAAACTGCTTTTAAAAACAATATAAAAGTATTTATGAGCACTGCAATGTTTGTAAGTTTTTTACCAAAAGATGTAAAGACGATAGGTGTAACTGGCACAAGAGGTAAAACAACCATTACTTCTATAATATATGAGATTTTGAAAAAAAATATAAAAAAGCACAATGTTTTTTTGGGTGGAAATATTAGAGGAATGTCTACTTTGGCTTTATTACCAAAAATCAAAAGTGGAGATTATGTTGTTTTAGAGCTTGATTCCTGACAATTACAAGGGTTTGGATACCAAAAGATAAGTCCAAATATTGCTGTTTTTTCAAATTTTATGCCAGACCATTTAAATTATTATTCAAATATGGAAACTTATTTTAAAGATAAAGCAAATATTTTTAAATATCAAATTAAAGAAAGGGGTGATTTATTATTTGTCGGAGCTGATATAGAAGAAAAAATTAAAAAAGAGAACCCACCAATAATAACTTATATTCCAAAAAAATTATCAAAAAATTATAATCTAAATATAAAAGGTATTCACAACAGAGAAAATGCAGCTTTAGCTAAAGATGTTTTAAGAGCTCTAAAAATTTCTGATAAAAATATTAAACAAGGTTTAGAAAATTTTTCGGCAGTAGAGGGTAGATTAGAATTTTTTGGAAATTTTAATGGACGAAAAATTTATAATGATAATAATGCGACCACGCCAGAAGCTACAGCTGTAGGGTTAGAAAGTTTGGGGAACAATTTAATTTTAATTGCGGGGGGTACAGATAAAAAATTAGAATTAAATAAAGTAATTATAGAAATTAAAAAAAGATGCAAAAGTGTATTTTTGCTGGAGGGTTCTGGAACTGATAAGTTGGTTAAAAAACTAAATAATTTTCAAGTTTTTTCTACTTTTAGAGAAACTATAAATGCAGCTTTGGAAAATAGTAAAAGGGGAGATACTATAATCTTTAGTCCAATATTTTCATCTTTTGGAAAAGAGTTTGTAAATGAATATGACAGAAATGATAAATTTAAAAAAATAATAAAACAGTTTTATGAAAAAAAATCTTAAAGGCTCTCTAGACGATATAAAACACGTGCATTTCATTGGTATAGGTGGAATTGGTATTTCTGCTTTAGCAAAAATGATGTTACATATAGGCAAAAAAGTTTCAGGTACAAATGACCAAGAAAGCCATGAAACTTTAGACGAACTACGTAAAAAAGGTGTAAAAATAAATATCGGCACTACAGAAGATTTGGTTCCAGAAGATGTTGATTTATTTGTTTATTCTGTTGCATGAGAAAGTAGAGGGCCAAAAGTTTTAAAAGAGGCACGAAGAAGGGGAGTCCCTGTATTAAATTATTTTGAAGCTTTAGGGGAAGCTACAAAAAAATACAAAACAATTGCTGTTTCTGGCACACACGGAAAGACAACAACGACTGCAATGATTTACAAAGTTTTGGAAAACCAAAAGA